>JBAZGE010000010.1:0-44130 GCA_041653035.1 Candidatus Omnitrophota bacterium | reverse complement strand
CATTGGCCATCCATAACGGAATGCGGATATCCACCATATCCTGTACCCAGTACTCGGACAGGTCAAAAGGATTGACCCGGTCAAGGATAGTAATACCGTCGGCCTGCCCCCAGGCAACCTGCTGTTTCCCCAGCCGCATATCCAGTTTATCCGAGGTATAATCCAAATAACAATCCCTCAGCCAATCCGTACGCTGCACGTGCTGCATCAAAACCTGTGCCTTATCGTATTTGTCGCGCCAGCTGTAGGCCGCATCATACCAGTACCTGCCGCTGGTGAATAACGCGAGCTGATCGTTAAAAGTGTATTCCCCGGAAAGGGAAGCGATATTTTTAAACTTGGGGACTTCGTTAAGCGATTTCAGGCCCAGGGCAGTTTCGTTTTTCAGATATCCGCTGAGAGAAAAATTATCTCCCACCCCGGCATAGGAATTCAAAAATGTGAACAGGACCAACAGCAACAAAATCATTAATTTCCGCATTTTAATGCCTCCTGTTAAAAAAAGGGGACGGTTCTATTTTTCTTGTCAACGAAGACTATGGAAAAATAGAACCGTCCCCTTTTTTTTAGTCCCTTTCCATAAATCACCATCTCGACCTCGACAACGCCTTTTCCGTAAACAGCTCCTCGCTCAACCCCTTGTCATACCGGATATCGCTGTTTGCGATAACCGTGCGGTGCCCGCTGCGCAAATCTTTGCATTCAAGCAAAACCTGGGTCGCATAATCCTTGCCGTCCACTTTAAAAATCTGAAAATCCTTGAATATGGTCTTGAACATTTTACCGTCCGGCCCGTACATCTCTTCATATACCCCGCCGCCCGTGTTCTTATCCACCCACAAGACCCTTTTCGAATAATACCAGGGGGACTTTTTCGGCTTCGCCTCGATCACAAAACAGGGAGCATCCTTGAAATAAACCTTCTTGTCGTATTCGCAATCATACCCCTTGAAATTCTCGCTGCCGATGAGAGTGTAGGTCTCGTCTTCGAATTTTCGGGTGACGATATCATCAACCGTGAAATCGGATCCCATGAAAGTATCATCGGCGTTCGCGGAAGAAATCTTACGGATCTTTTTCAAAGACGGGATCCAAAGCCAGGTATCGGTCTGTCTAGCCGGATTTATGTACGTCCAGCCCAGGGTGGCCAGCCCGCGCACCTGCGCGGGAGAAGTGAAGAGGTTCAAGTCCTTATACGCGAGATCGTCCGATTTCCTTCCCAGGGTGATCCGCTGCCGCGAAGTCGCGCGCTCGCGGGTACTCCCGGATTTATCCACGAAATACGCCGTTCCGTTCAATTCGACATCCCGCGCGAATTTCGTATATTTCACGAAATATTCGATCTGCATGATCTCATCCGCGGTCATGCCGTCGCTCGGCTTATAAACATTAAAATACTCCAGCTCCGAAGCCGAAGCAATGCCTGTCAGCAAAATCATTGCCAGGGCCGATAAAAAAAATCGTTTCATGGCGTCCTCCCCTTATACAATGCTCATTTTCTCAGGAACCGAGGCTTTACCGTCATGATCATAGACGGCAATATCACCAGCGTCCCTATCGCGTTAAAAAATATGAAAAATGCCAGGAGCGCTCCCAGGCGCACCTGCATGAGAATGGAAGAAAACATCCAGACGGCGATGCCGAGGGTCAGGCTTAACCCGGTGAAGAATACCGATTTCCCCGACGTGGACATGGCTTCGACGATCGCATCCTGCAGTTTCAGCTTTTTCTCCTTCAATTCGTCCTTCACCCGCTGCACGATATAAATCCCGAAGTCATCCCCGAACCCGATGCCCAGGGCCACCACCGGGATCATTTCCGCGGTCAATCCGACCCGGCAGAACCCCAGGATCCCGAATACCAGAAAAGTCCTGAAAACCAGCGGTACGATCAACAGCCAGCCGGATACCAGGGAACCGTACGCCAGGACCAGGCACAAAAACACCAGAAACGAAGTATATAATGAATTCACCGGCAGCATGGTCTCCACGATCCGGTTCACCGCTCCCAGCATGCCGATACTGCCTCCGGCGTAGTAAAAATCGATATTTTTATCCGTATGGTTCAGCCTGATCCATTCCTCGGTTTTACCGACCAGCGCGTTGATGGTGGAGGCTTTATGGTCTTTCACATCCACTTTAATGTTGGCGTATTGATAATTATAATTCACCACCGGGTCGAAATCACCGGGAAAACCGGTCAGGGAATACAAAAAGAGATATTCGGCAATGGTTTTATCGTTGTCCGGGATCCGGTATTCCTTCCGGTCCCCGGCAAACATGGACATATTCATGCCTTTGATATACTCCGCCAAGGACAGGCTTCTGCCCACGGCCGGCACCTCTTTTTCCAGATACCGCTGCAGGCTCTCCATCTCCCGCAATGCCTGACTGCTCAAGAAAGCGTCCGGGGCTTTCCCTTCCACGAAAATATAGTACGAATCGGAAGAACCGAATTTTTCGCTGATGAACTTTTCCGCGCGGTTATAATCGCTGTCACGGTACAGAAGCGATGTCCCCGGCTCTTTATCCCCCACGATCAACCGGCTGGCACCGAAAACAGCGATAAAGGTAAGGATAAAAAAGATCCCGATGACCAGCCTGCGCGATTTTCTGTTCACCGCTAATCCGGCAAAATACCCCAGTATCCGGTTGGTAAGCGTGGTCCGTTCTTCTTTGATAACCTCCCGACGCCGGGGCGGGTTCATAAAAGAAAGCAGGTTGGGGACCAGGATTATGGTCGCGAAAAATATGCTCAAGATCCCGAATCCTATGCCTACCGCCAGGCTGCGTACCATTCCCAGAGGGACCGCGAAAAGCGTAAACGGGCCGATCCCGTCGGTAAGCAGGCCGGTAAAAGCGGGCACGAACAAAGAACGGGTGATCTTGATGGCCGCTTCCTTGGAATTCTGTTTTTCCCCGGCCATGTATTCATAATAACGTTTGATGAACTGGACGGAATGGCTCACCCCGAGCGCGAATACCAAAAACGGGGCAAGCACGGTCGAGGGAGTGAGTTTATACCCGAACATTGCCATCAACCCCAGACCCCACAGCGTGGCCAGGGAGGCGGATAACAAAGGGAGGAAAACCCCGCGTTTTGACTTAAAGGCGTTATACAGCACCGCCGACATAACCAGAAGGGTAATCACAAAAAGCCCGGCCATGCGCGGCAGATAATAATCAAGCCATCCCTGCAAAACCGGCTGGCCGGAGATATAAATCACGTGATCGGCATCCTCGAATTGTTTCTTGATTCCCTGCACGGCCTTGAAAATATCCCGAGAGGAAACAGCGGACTCGAAATCCGCCTGGATAAGGGTAGCCTTGAAATCCCGGGAAACCAGGGGGCCGTAAACCATGGGATTGCCGGTAATGCGCTGTTTCAGCTTCTCGATTTCCTCCCCGGTCCGGGGAGGATCATGCATGAGCCAATCGGTGGAAAATCCGGCCTCATCTGCCTGGACATGCTTGACCTTGCGCGCGGATAAAGAAACCACCCGGCCCGCGTTTATGCCTTCGGTCAGATACAGAATATTGGTAATCTGCCAGACTTTATCCAAAGCGGCCGGTTCAAGTATGGTTCCGTCTTTAACGGTAATGGCAATGGAAACCTGATTCAGGCCTCCAAAAACGCTATTCAGGCGATTTTGGATCTTTAGATAAGGATGTTTAAGGGGATAAAAATCACCGAGATTGGTATTGAAAGAAAGGTGTTTCAGCTGGAAGGAAAAGAACACACTGATAATAAGGCACAGGCAAAGGAACCCGAAGCGGTAGCGTATTAATCCGCCGCTGAACCAATATACGAATTTCTTCATTACGCAGGCGCCGGTAGCGTTTGTTTCAACTTCTCTTTGTCTATCTTTCCCACTCGATTCTTGGGCAGCGATGCGCAGAACTCAAAATGATGCGGGATCTTGAAGTGAGCCAGATGTCCGCGCAGGAAATAACGCAATTCTTCTTCGGTAAGATTCTCTCCTTCTTTTACGACCAGCAAAGCCTTGGGAACCTCCCCCCTCATCGCATCCGGAACCCCGATCACCGCCACTTCTTTAACCTTGGGGTAGCGCTGGATGACTTCTTCAACTTCCGGGGAAAAAACGATTTCTCCCGCGACTTTGATCATGTCTTTTTTCCGTCCGACTATATAAAATCTGTTCTCTTTGTCGAATTTGGCGATATCGCCGGTCTTCAGCCAGCCGTCCTGAGTGATCACACTGCGGGTCAACACGGGCTCCTTATAGTATCCAACCATTACTCCCTCGCCTTTTACCCATAATTCCCCTTCTTCTTCCGGCCCCAGAGAAATACCATCGTCATCCGCGATCTTAGCCTGCATTTCCGGAGGAAACCTGCCGGCATCCTCGATAGCCTTGGTATCCGTACCGGTAGGCAAAAAACAGTTGGGAGCAGCGGTCTCCGTCATACCCCAGCCGTTTAAAAGAAAGGCATTCGGACAGGCTTTATGGAACCGCTTTAAGAGTACCGGCGAAGACGGGGCGCCGAAGACTACCGCGTGGCGCAGGGAAGAAAGGTCGAATTTATTGTATTCCTTCAGGGAAAGAATTGCCACATACATGGAAGGAACTATACAGAATATGGTAGCTTTGTATTTTTCAATGTATTTCAGGAATTCCAGCGGATGGAATCGTTCCATAAGCACCAGGGTCTGCCCGAAATAAAGGCTCAAAAGCATGTAATCCAATCCTCCGATATGGGAAAACGGGACTCCCGCGCACAACAGGATATCGTTATCATGAGGATGCAGGAAATGATCCATGCATTTTACCGGAGTATCCAAATGCCGGTAGGTCAGCAGTACTCCTTTGGGATGCCCGGTAGAACCGGAGGTATAGAAAATAGCGGAATGATCTCCTTCCTCGGCCTCTTTTTTGAGCACGGAAGCAGAGGCGGTTAATACCGTACTCCAGGAAATAAACCCTTCTTTTGCTTCAACCCCCAGCAGAACGATTTTCTGCAATAACGGGCATCTGCTTTTGATAGTATCGAAATCCACGCCTTTTTTTCCATGGGCGATCAGGATCTTGGTTTCGCTGTGATTAAGAAAATTAATGATCTCCTCTTCGGTAAGCATGAAATCCAGCGGTACACACACACCATGCAGAAGGAAAATGCCCAGGAAACTGTACATATATTCCGGGTTATTGGGCATGTAAATAGCCGCTTTTTCCCCTTTTCGAAGACCCAAAGCGTTTAAACCGTTCGCTAAAGAAAAAGCGGTTTTTCTAAGTTCGGAAAAAGTTATCGCGGTTTCTTTGAAAATTATGGCGGGTTTGCCGGGGTATGCCTTTGTCTGTTTTTCCAGAATTTCGTAGAAATTCATTTTTAGGAGAGTTAATTATAATAATAAAATTTTAATAATAGGGTTTATTGTAACAAAGATAGCCCTGATTTGTCAAGGATATTTTAATGCTGGTACGTAATACACTGAAAACAATAGTGTTGTGATTATGGCGAGATGGTTTCTTATCAAAAACCATACCAATAACTGACCAGCGGTTTATCGGAAGGAGACCGCCCGGATATGACATTCTTGAGACGGGTGTATTCGTAAAAACCTTCTTTTCCCAGTTCTTTGCCGAAACCGCTCTGTTTAAACCCCCCATAGGGAACTTCATTATAAAACATCCCGTAGGTATTCACCCAGATTGTGCCGGCATTGACCAAACGGCTCATTTTTTCTGCCAACGCGAAGTTCCCGGTCCACAGGCAGGCGGCTAAACCAAACTCGCTTTTATTCGCCAGGGCCGCCGCTTCTTCCGCGGAAGAGAATTTATTAATGACGGCGACCGGGCCGAATACTTCTTCGTTGAATATGCCGGCTTCGGGACCCGCCCCGCTCAAAACCGTGGGTTCAAAGAAAAACCCGTTTTTCAACGCCGGCTCACCGGGAAATTTCCCGCCGCAGAGCAATTTTGCGCCTTCTTTTTGCGCTTTTTCCGCAAACGCCCGGACTTTATCACGCTGGGCTTGAGAGATCAACGGCCCCATCTGTGTCTCATAATCTGCGCCCGGTCCCAGCTTAATACGCTTTGCCTTGGCCGTAAAATCTTCCACAAACCTGTCGTAAATATCATCCTCGACCAGGATCCGGGACATGCCCGTGCACATCTGCCCCTGATTAAGAAAAATAGAGCATAAGGAACCGTTGACTGCCGCTTCAAAATCCGCGTCTTTGAAAATAATGCCCGCGGATTTCCCTCCCAGCTCCAGGATCAGTTTCTTTACGCTGCGCGAAGAATACCCAAGTATCTTTTTCCCTACAGCGTTACTGCCGGTAAAAGAAACCATATCCACGCGTTTATCGGAACA
This sequence comes from Candidatus Omnitrophota bacterium, assembly GCA_041653035.1. GTDB lineage: Bacteria > Omnitrophota > Gorgyraeia > Gygaellales > Profunditerraquicolaceae > JAQTZX01. The sequence goes on along the minus strand of JBAZGE010000010.1, from coordinate 37,795 downwards.
CAGTTTTTCTCCGACGACGCCGCCGTTCCCGCAGACCACATTCACCACGCCGGCGGGGATCCCCGCTTCATGCGAGATCTTCCCTAATTCAAGCGCGGATAAAGGGGTCAGACTCGAAGGCTTCAGGATAACGGTGTTCCCGGCGGACAAAGCCTGCGCCATTTTCCAGGAAGCGATCAAGAGCGGATAATTCCAGGGAACGATCAAAACAACCAACCCGGCCGGTTCGCGGATAAGACGGCTTGTATCCCCTTCCGAAACGGCACACGATTCCTCTCTCAGGTATTCTTCAAGATGCGCGGCAAAAAATTCAAAGGTCTTTGCCGCAGAAGGAATATCCATGAATGTGGTTTCTTTTATAGGCTTGCCGGTGTTGAGCGTCTCCAGTTTGGCCAATTCAGCGGCCTTATCAAGAATACCCTGGGCTATCTTCGATATATAGTCCCGCCGGGCGGATAAAGAAAACTCCCGCCAGGAGCCGGAATCAAAGGCATCGCGGCCGGCAGTTATCGCCTGTTCCAATTCCGCATCACCGGCAAGAGCAACTTCGGCGATAGTTTCTCCGGTGGAAGGATTAATAACCGATTGTTTTTTAAAATCCATTCGCGGTTAGGTTGTTTTTCTCACACAAAAGCTAAATATTCAATATAGAAACTCGCGGCATTTTGCCGGAGGATTTATGGCCGGTACAATTAGAAATTTTTTGGCATATCTCATGATACACTCCCGGTCGGCAAGGAATTACGCCGAGCGAAAGGCGATGCGTTGATAATTATCCCGCGCCTGAAGCGAGGCGTAAACCGCAGCCGACGGCAAAAATTTTCGTGACGGACATGAATCCGCAGGCAAAATGCCAAGGCACATATCGAATCATTAATCCCGGTGAGGCTCCAGGATAACTTTGATACATTCGCCGGCCTCGGCAACCAGTTTAAACCCCTGTCCGGCATCTTTCATTCCCAGCCGGTGGGTGATCATCCTGCGTACCGGAACAGTGCCCTGCTTAAGCATATCTATGGCAATCATGGTATCCAAAGGGCTGCTTCCGTAAGAATGTACGATCTTTATGCTCTGCCGCCAGAAATCATTGACCGGAACAGGAAGGGTGACTCCCGGTGCGGTGGGCGCGAAACACAAAAGTGTTCCGGCCCGGTCAATGCACTGCAATGCCTGAAGGAAAGCCGGCATCGCGCCGGTGCAAACGATAACCAGATCGGCAAGCCGGTTGCCGTTGGCCTCGCGCAAACGGGCCGCCACATCTTCCCGGGCGTTAATCACCGTGTCCGCGCCCAGTTCCTTTGCCGCCTTCAAACGATATTCATTTATATCCGTGACTGCGATCCGTCCCGCCCCTGACGCCCGTGCCGCCAGCACATGAAGAAGCCCGGAAATACCCCCGCCCAATATCAGGACGCTCCGGGCAGACTGCAGATGCGCGATGCGCTGTCCGCGCAAAACACAGGCAAGCGGCTCAATAAAAGTACCTTCTTCATAAGAAATCTCGTCCGGGAGCGGAAAGACCCCACGGTCGACATTGATCGCAGGTACGCGGATGTATTCGGAGAAACCTCCGGGATAAAAATTCGTGGTATGCAGGGTCTCGCATACGGTATGCTGTCCGTTCAAGCAATACCGACAGGTATTACACGGAACATGATGCGCGACAAAAACCCGGTCGCCAACCTTATAGCGGCCGACCTCTTTGCCTGCCTCGACAATTTCACCCGCGATCTCATGCCCGAGGACAAGCGGGGCTTTTTTAATACGGTACCATTCCATCACGTCGCTTCCGCAGATACCGCTTGCCAGTACTTTTACCAGGAGTTCTGCCGGTCCGATCTTGGGAACCGGCATCTCTTCTATCCGCACATCGCGGTTATTATAGTACATCGCTACACGCATAGAAAATTAAAATAGAGTATCCCGCTTATTTGTTCTTAAATTCTTCGAACACCTTCAGTGCTTTCTTGACATCGGCGTTTTCATGAACGACAGCGCGTAACGCCGCGGCCATGGCCACCGGGTGCGGGCTCTGCCATACGTTCCTGCCCAGATTTATGCCGATCGCCCCTTTTTGCATGCCGTCATAGACAAATTCAAACACCTCTTTTTCCGATTCGCATTTCGGCCCGCCGGCAATGACCACCGGGACAGGACAACCATGCACCACTTTATCAAAATCTTCTTCACACCAGTAGGTCTTCACGATCCGCGCCCCCAGTTCCGCGGCTATGCGGCAGCACAACCCCAGATACCGCGCATCCCGTTTTGCGAGTTCCTTGCCCACTGCGGTGACCGCCATGACCGGGAGCCCGTAATCTTCGCATTCATTCACCAGGTGAGAGAGATTAAGCAATGTCTGTTTTTCATGTTCACTGCCTACAAAAACGGAGATACCGACCGCGGAAGCGTTTAACCGGATGATCTCTTCCATGGAAGTGGTAAGACCTTCATCGGCCAGGTCCTTTCCCACCATGCTCGTCCCTCCGGATACCCGCAAAATTATGGGCGTGGAATCAAGCGCGTCCACTGCCGAACGCAATACCCCCCGGGTAACAAACAAACCGTCGCAAAACTTCAGCAGCGGCCGGATGGTTTCCCCGGGCTTTTCCAGGCACCGCGTCGGTCCCTGAAAATACCCGTGGTCTATCGGCAGAAAGAAACAACGGCCGTCCGCTTTAATAAGCCTTCCCAAACGGTTCTTCATTCCCCAGTCCATGATTCACCTCCGTTAGTACAATCTTATTTTATTTTTACCTGTTTGAAGATCTCGAACAAACGGCTGAACGGAACGAACCAGCGCGAAAGCTTTCCCATTTCCCCTTTGAGCTTCATCTTTCCCTGGGTAGTGGTCACAAAAGGGTCGATCTTGCCCAAAAACACCGCTTCCCAGATTTCTATCGGCGCGGAGATCACAAACGGCGCGTCATTATCGAACTCCAGGTTCACGATCCTGCCCTTTTCGAAATTGAATTTATACGCCGTATCATAGCCGTCCATCGCAATGGCGAGCTTCAGGGTCATCCCCTGTTCCGCCCCCTTCTGCGCGATGAAGGCGTCTTTATTGACCAGTTCAACGATCGCCTGTATATGTTCCCGGGAAAAAATAAGATGGGCGGTATCGGAATTTAGCGAATCCTTAAGTTCTTCATCCATACCGTCCAGTATGTCTTTCTTGAAAAGCCGGGCGACCGCGGCGGTCTTGACCGCCTCCTCCAGCATTTCTATCAGGTACAAAGCATCGACAAATTTTTCTCCCACCGACACCACACCATGGTTCTTAACCACTATTATATTGCTGTTCTTCAAAGCGTCAATAACCAATTCGGGTTTGGTAATGCTCGGGGTATCCTGCTCAACAACCGGAATACCGCCCACGAATAATCTGGTTTCGAAGGTTAACGCCTTGAGATCGGAATAAACGGCGAAATAGGCGTTTACCAGCGTGGGATGACAGTGGACGACCACGCGGGCCGGAAAATTCTTATATACCAGGCTGTGCAGGGGGAACTCCGAAGTAAGGCGGCTGTTTTTCACATCCGCCTCATCGGAAAGATCGACTTTGATTATATCGTCGCCGCGCAGGGCTCCCAGGCTGGTGCCGGTAGCCGTAACCAGAATATGCGAATCATCCAGCCGGGCGCTCAAATTCCCCGAACGCGCCACCACCAGGCGCAGATCATACAACTTTTTCCCCAGCGAGACGATCTCATCACGCATTATTCTCTCTTTTCCGAAAATCATTTTCCCATCTCCAGGTAAATATGTTTAGTTATGAGCGCGTTCGGGGTAACATCGAACGCCGGATAATACCCCCGGACCCCCCGGGGAGCCAGGCGCAACCCCCGGTATTCCAAGAGCTCTTTCTCCGGGCGAAGTTCTATGCGTATATCCTTGCCGGTCTTTGACCCTGAGGGAGGCGGGCATAAAACATAAAACGGGATCTTAAAATGCTCCGCCACAATAGCCAGCTGGTACGTCCCTATCTTGTTGGCGATGTCGCCGTTAAGCGCAAGATGATCCGCCCCCACCATCACCAGATTGATCATCCCCTGCGCCATGACAAAAGCCGCCATGCTATCGCTGATAACGGTGACCGGGAGACCCGCGTGTTTCAATTCCCATGCCGTCAGGCGGGAACCCTGCAGGTACGGACGTGTCTCGGTCACAAAAAAACCGACCCGCTTTCCCTCCTGCCGGCAGAACTCTCCGATCAGAGGCATTGACCCGCTGACATTACAGTGGGTCAGGATCACATCGCCGTCATGAATGAGCTTGCTTGCCTCCGCCGCCTGGCGGGTCCGCGTTCCCTTGAGCATTTCGAGAAACCCGAGAATGTTCTTTTCCAAAGGAGCGCCGCTGCGGGCCCAGCCCAGCACCATATCCGTCAGGTATTTGAAAGAAAGCGTCGGGCGGGTAGCGTTTATGGCCGCGGCGGCTTTCTCCAATAACGGCAAAAAATCTTTCCGGTTTTTATGCTTTCCGATCACCTGCAGGAAAATATAAAACACCAGGATCACCTGCCCCACGGCGCGCGTTTTCATATCCGTGATGGCTTTGCAGGCCTGCGTGTAATTCCCGGCCTTGATATAGACGAGTTTATGCGGCAGAGCGGTCTCATCAAGGATGTAAATGTCGTTGTGCCTGAATTGAATGGGCCAGAAAAGCGGGGAGAATTTCATTTCTTTTCGAGCCTCTTTACGGTTTCCAGAGCTATCTCTATCATTTTCGTTTCCGCCATGTAATACAACGGGTTCATGAACCCCATTTCGCCGGTAATGACGTTATCGCTGACCGCGAGAATCGAGCCCGCTTTCACCTGATACGTCTGGGCGATAGTCAAGAGGGTGGAAGAGACCATATCCACGGCAACCGCGCCTTCCTTACGCTTGGCTTCGACAATCTCCCGCGTCTCGCGCAAAAGCGCGTCGGTGGTCCAGACACAGCCCCGGTGCACCGCACAGCCCATATCTTTCGCCGCCGCTGCCAGGGTGTCGGAAATCTTTTTATCCGCGGCGGTCTTAAAATCCTTATCCACGTAATAGGGGGTGACCCCGTCTCCGCGCAGTACGGTATCCACCACAACCAGGTCCCCTATTTTAATGTCTTCGTTCAGCGACCCGCAGGTACCGATACGGATAATGTTCCGGATCCCGGCGTTACACATGACCTCGCTGGTTATGGAAGTATCGGTAGAAAATCTCCCCCCGTTCATAGCGGTCACCTTGATACCCTGGTAGGTGCCGGTGTACATGGTATATTCCATAAAGGAAAAGTTGCGCAGGGGATTTTCTATTTTCTTCAAAAGCACATCAAGCCTGTCTTTGGGCCCGGGCACGATCGCGTATGCCCCCACGTCCTGCGGCCGCAGCTGCACCATTTCCGTCAAATCTTTTCCCGTAAGATGAACTTCCTTCTGCATCTGCATTTTTTCTCTCCTTTGATAACGGTTATCTTATTGTTTTAGCTCATAGACATTAGAATCTGCACCGGGTACAGCTTCGAAGCTGTACCCGGTACGTTTTTAATGTAGCAGCCTCTCTAAATTCCCGCCCAAAATATCATCCTGTTCTTTACTTCTGACCGGCAGCGCTCTTACCGCCTCGATCCCCTCCCCGAGTTTCTTTTTGGCGGGCCAGTCGCTTCCCCACAGGATATTTCCCGGGCCAAGCAATTCCAGAGCGGCGAGGAAATTCGCCCGGCTCGTATCGCCGCTGGTATCCACATAAATATTCTTCAGAAAATCCGAGGGATTCCCCCGCAAATCCTTGACGTAATTCATTCCCCGCAACATCCGGTACGTCGCGTCAAAACGGTGCTTCAAATGACAAATCACTCCTCCGAAATACCCGAAGATAAATTTAACATCCGCATACTCCCGAAGAATATCCGACATCAGCAGCTTCCCGACACAAATGGTGGTATCAAAAATATATTCGATGACGGGGGTCAGCAGCGGATCCGCGACCCGGTCAAAACCGATGGGGTTGATGATCTGGGAATGCACAAAAACCGGCACATTATAACGCCTGGCGTTTTGGTAAACCGGAACAAACATCGTATCGTCGAGATACAAGCCGTCGTAACTGCTGGACAGGGAAACCGCCCGGAATCCGAGCTCATCGATCGCCCTGCTCATCTCCTGCACCATTTCCTGCTGATCGCCGACCGGCAGAACCGCCGCGCCGATAAACCGCTCGGGAAACCGCCGGAGAATCAAGGCAACCGCGTCGTTATAGATCCGGGAGACTTCCTTCCTTCCCCCTAATTTCAGGTGTGCGTCGGAAGTGGGATAACTGAGAACCGCCTTTCCGACCTCCGATTCATCCATGGCCCGGACCTGGGACTCGATATCATTCCAGTTCCGGGAGAAAAACCGGGCATTCTTGACAATCTCCTCCGGAAGCCAGTGGCTGTGACTGTCCACAATCATATTATCGCTTCTCCTGTTTATCTTCGACAATCCGCCTGAGCATTTCCCGTTGATACGTTTCTTTTATCTCCTGGAGACCCTTTTTCCCCAGCTCTTTTTCAATGGCTTTTTCTACAGCTTGCAGCTTCACGTCGAGAAAAAGAAATTCCGGATTAACCCTCTTTTCTTTGTATTTAAGCTTCAGGCATGCTTCCTCTTTTTCCGCGATATAGGAACGGAAATCATTCACGAATTTTTCCAGCGGGACTTTTCCGCTCGGCATATACGAAGCCTTGAGCTCTTTCTCGATCTCCTGCAACACAGACTCATCTATCTCAAGCTGGGTGAATTTACGCTCATACCAGTCAAAGGCCTCTTTGGTGGTCTTATAAAGCCAGGTCAGATATCTAATCGCAAGGTTTTTCTCATCCTGCCTGTCCATGTTCCCCCTCCTTATTGTTGCATATGGTTAATGTTGGTTAAAAAATGTTAATGCTGGTTAATGGACGTTGCTTAAAAATTCCTGCTGTTTTTTATAACCCCCTTTAACCCTACTTTAACCCCTCTTTAACATTCATTAACCTTTTTCTCACATCCCTACTTGTCCGGATGCGCCTGTTTAAACGGAATGACCGGCGCAGTCCACGGTGTCTGCTGGTTGATAACCGCGATCTCCAGCGGGCACACGTTCGCCGGAACCGTCAGAGCGAACTTAACCGCGTTCTCTATGGCCTCGGTGGTCATCAACCGGGAAGCGTCGCCGGTTACTTCCTTCAATTTCCCGGTGAGGTCGGTATCGGTAACCCCGGGCAATATCGAGGTGATCTTGATCCCGTGGTCGCGCAGTTCCCAGAAGAGTCCTTTGGAAAACGCCCGCAAGCCCACCTTCAGAGAACTGTACACCAGAAAATTACGCGGGAGAGGATCACACAGCGTAGAGCCGGAAACCATGTTGATGACCGCACCGGATTTCCTCTCTATCATATCATTGATCACCAGGCGAATCAAGCGCACATACCCCAGATAATTGGTGTGCACCAGCCGCTCAAAATCTTCAAAAGGCTGTTTCTCGAAAGGATACTGGCTGGAAACGCCGGCATTATTGATCAGGATATCGATCTTACCGAACTCCTCTTTTGTTTTTTTCACTAAATTTTCCAAATCGGCAAGACTGGTCACATCGCAGGAGACCGGCAGTACTTTTACCTTATATTTTTTCTTAAATTCATTCGCGGTCTCTATCAACGGCTCCACCTGGCGAGCGGCGATAGCCACGTTCACGCCCAGCCCGGCAACGGTTGAAGCAATCGCCTTGCCGATACCGCGGCTGGCCCCGGTAATTATCGCTGTTTTACCCTTTAAACTGGTCATTGTACCCTCCTTTAGTTTTCATCAAATACCTCCTGGCAACAAAAGACAGAACGATCAGCCCGCATCCAAAAACCGCAAATCCCCTCTGAAAACCCCGGGGCATAAGGATCCCGCCCGCCATAACCCCCAATCCTCCGGAAATAAAACGCACACTGCTGTTAAGGCCGGCGGCTTCATGAACCAAGTCTTTCGGCAAATCGGTCAACATGGTTGAAAGTCCGGCGTGGTTAAGCGTCCACCCGAATCCCCAGATAACCATGATCACGGCCAGTGCCCAGAGGGGCAGGCCGACCGTCAGCAGGAAAACCGCGATAACCATCAAACTGATACCAAACCCGGCGGTCGTCTCCCTGCCCGCGCGGTCCGAGCACCAGCCCCCGGCAATCTCTCCGAATATACCGCTAAAACTGGTCAGCGTCAAGAGGACGCTGATCAGGAACTGGTTCAGTTGTAACGCGCTCGAAAAATATACCGCCAGCCACTGCTGAACGCCGTGATACAGGAAACTGACGGAAAAAATATAACTGAATATCAGCGCGATCTTCCTGTTTTTCAAAGCTGCCCGGTAATTAACCGCGGGCTGTACGCCTGTTTCTTTAAACCCGGGCAGATACATCCACATATGGATCAACAGGAGAAGACCGAACGCCGCGGGTATGAAAAATATGAGCCGCCACGGGATGACCGCGCTCAAAGACAAACCCAGCAGGGATGCGATAAAAGTGGCGCTGAAAAATATCCCGACTAATTTTCCCCGCTCACCCGGATCGGCATAACGGGAAATAAGGATAAGCACCAGCGGGATCACCGATGCGCCGAACACCCCCATTAAAAACCGGGCGCAGAAAAAAAGATATATGTTCCGGGCAAAGGCGGCCAGCAGATTGGAGAGAGAAAAAAACGAAAAACACACCAGTTCGATCTTCTTGGGATCGATACGCCGCGACAGCGGACCGTACAGAAGCGCGGCTATCCCGTACGGGACCATATACAGCCAGATAATATGCCCGGTAAAAAACTGGCTGATGCCGAATTCTTTTGAAATAGAGGGAATAAGGGCCGGCGCGGCGGCAACATTGAACGAAAGGACCGCGCCTTCAAGGCAGAGAATGGAAAAAACGGTCTTTCTCACGGAACGGCTTCTTTTTCAATAACATCTTTAAAAATTTTGAGATTATCCAAGGAATGTTTATTGATGAATCCCTCTACCTGCGTATCGTTGAATTTCGCTTTTTCATCCATCTCAAAATGCTGTATCCAGGTCATTTCGATCCCGCCGCTTTTAGGAGTGTATAACCAGATTATCTTCATGAACTTAAAGGGGAACTTCGGGTCTTCCCGTTCGGCATAGGCAAAATAATTATCTTTGAAAAGGACCCGGAAAGACTGCCAGGATTTCCCTTCGTCATCGGTAAGGCGGAAGGTGATTTTATTACCTTCCTTCTTTACCACCTCGGCCTTCCGGTATTCCCCGCCGAAAAGCTCCGTCCAGCGGGTGATATCGTTGGATATGTCGAATATTTTCCCGTACGGCGCGTTGATGATAATTGAATTGCAGGTATGGCCCATGTCCAGCCTCCTTCTCTACTCGCCCACCATCGCCACGACGCGCGCCCAGGCGGCGCCTACATTGTTGATCTTAACCGGCAGGCAGGAAATCCTGAAACCATGCGACGGTAATTTGTCTAAATTGGCCAGCCGTTCGATATGCGCGTATTCCCGTTTCCGCCCGTAAAAATGCGCCGGCCAGAGGAATTTTCCGTCGCGAGTGCGCATAAAATCCGCCATCATGAACTTGTACGGACGGTCAAAGCCAAGAGTATCAACCCCGATAATATGCACGCCGGCATCCAGGATATAGGCTATGGCCTCCGGGGCAACACCGGGATACTGCGTCAGATACTCCCGGGTACCGTAAAACCTGTCCGCTCCCGTACGCAAAAGGACTATATCGCGGGCTTTCAAAGTATATTTTATTTTTTTAAGCGCTTCCGCGCAGTCATCTTTTGAAATCACTTCCCCGGGTTTCTTAAAAGTGCAATCAAGGACCACGCCATCCGCGAGGCACCACTCCAGGGACAATTCATTGATGGTCTTCGAGGGCCTATTCTCGGAACGCGTCCCGTAGTGGAACGAATAATCGATGTGCGTGCCGATATGGACCGGACAATGAACGGTCTCCAGGGAAAGGAATTCCTTATCCGGAAGGTCTTCCGGCCTGATGATGCGTTTCCCCAGGAAAAACCCGATCCTGCCCGGAAGTGTCCGCTTCATCATCACCCAGTTCAGATGACTTATCCCCTCTTTATGACCGAGCCGTTCGATCCCGAACGGATGGACTTCCGGCGTATTCTCGTCGATGGAAAGACTGAGATCGATTATTTTCATGCCTTGGCCTGGGTTTTCGATTGAATGGTTTTTTCGATCTCATTCAACGTCGAAAACTTGGTAATATCCTTCGGGCTCAACTTTACGTTGAATTCTTTCTCCAGGGCAATCACCATTTCGACCATTTCGGTCGAATCTACACCGATGCTGTCATTAAGCTGAACGTCATCTTTCAACTCTTCCGGCTTCACCCGCAGTGATTTTACGAACAGGTTTTTCACTCTTTCTTTTGTTTCCATTACACGCCTCCCGGGAATTCTTCGAAATTCTTCCGCGGTTAAAACCGCGGCTCCGTCACATTGTTAACCTTATGGGGGCGATTGCCAATCGCCCCTCCATTACCTTCTTTTTTCCCTGTCAACGGTGAGCACCCTGCCGTATCGGAACGGCGGGTGCCGCCTTCTATCGTATTATCATCTGTTATCTATACGTGGACCTCTCCCTTTGTGGCTCCGGCTTCCCATTTTCCGACGCCGGCCATAACATCCTGAAAACACAGCTTGGCCAGAGGGTCAAAATTACTTTCCATAATGCGGTTGATCCTTCCCGGTTTGGAAAAAAATTCCCGCATACACCAGGAACCCAGCCGCCCCAGATCCGGAATGCTCAGATGATCGGTGGGGATGACCGGATGGAGAAAATCCCACTGGCTGAAATTGACTTTCGCGGGATCGATCCAGTTCTTCTTCAGGGATATCCTCCACATGGGAGAATTGGGAGCCGGCGTGACATACCCTATCCACAGGATATCAGGGTCGACCACGTCGGTAAACTCATACCGCTGCTTGATAATCGCCTCGGTATCATAATCAAACCCCATCATGATATCGGCCACGATCGCGATATCGTGCTTGCGCAGTATTTCGATGGTCTTTTTCACCTGATCGATGGTTATGCCTTTGGCGATCCTCTTTAATTCCTCCGGGGTGGTGACTTCGATGCCGAACACCCCCATGAAAAGGCCGGTGCGTTTCATGAGCGGAAGGATCTCCTCGCAATTCACCCAGTCGACCGCCCTTCCCAGCGAAACCCACTTGATGGGGATATTTTTCTTTTCCTTCAGCTCGCAGAATCTCTTCACCCGCGCCGGATCCACGTTGAAATTATCATCCTGGATCACGACCACCTTAACCCCGTATTTTTTATGCAAAAGTTCGAGCTCCTCGACGACCCGCTCGGGCGATTTGGCGCGCCATTTCAGGAAGTCGGAAGGAGAGCGCGGATCATACTGATCCCATTCATAGCAAAACGTGCACGCCGACGGGCAGCCGCGGGAAGTGACCATATCCACGAACGGCTTCCAGTGCGTGTGCCCCACGTATTTGTCCATGGGAAAGAGATCGTACGCGGGCAGCGGCAGGGTATCCAGATCCTGTAAAAGCGGCTTATGCGGCCCCATAACCGGTTTTCCGTCTATACGGGATGTCACTCCGGCCACATCCTTGAGGGCCTTTTTCTTATCTAACGCTTCGATAAGATCGTAAAATGATTCCTCTTCCCCCATGACCACAAAATCGACCGCGGGGTTGGCGTCGAGCGTCTGGACCGGCATCGCCGAATACCAGAGGCCTCCGAATACTATTTTGGTTTGAGGAAGAGCCGCCTTTATCAAACGGGCAGCGTCGTTGAAATGCTGAATGACCCCGTATCCGCCGTACCCGTGCAGTTGTTCTCCAAGCACGACCACGTCGGGATTTTTCTTCCTGGCCATTTCGACTATCTGGTCCATGGGAATTTCCAACGCCCGGCCGTCGAGCACTTCCACGTTGTCGTACCCTTTTTCACGCACGTATGCCGCCCAGTGGGCATATAACTGATTGGGTGAACGGTGTATACCGTGCGTTGCCCACGCCCCCACCCTCGGCATTACAAACAAAATCTTCATGATATCCTCCTTAATAAAAGTGATACAATGGTTTTAGCTCATAGCTCCTGAGTTCATAAGCTCGTAAAAACATAAATCAAAATCCGGCTTATGATTTTATGAGCTTAGGAGCATACGAGCTTATGAGCTAAAATTCCCGTTTATACTCTTTTACGGCTTTTCTACTACCAACGCCGAATTGATTCCCCCCCTGCCCCGAGAAATGATCAACGCCTTGTGTATTTCATGCAGACGGGCCTTGCCCGCCACATAATCCAGGCCGCCCGGATCGGGGTTATCCAGATTGATGGTCGGCGGGATCAAATTATGCTCCATAGCCAGTACAGTAATGATCAAATCCACCGCGCCCGAAGCCCCCAGGAGATTCCCAAACATCGATTTCGGGCAGCTCACCGGGATATTTTTCACGCGCTTGCCGAATACTTTTTTGACCGCATCCGCCTCGGTCTTATCCCAGACATCCACCGCAAAACCATCCAAACTTATATAATCGATCTCATCCGGGCCGATCCCGGCATCCGCCAGCGCCATGGTTATCGCCCGGACAAGCTGGGCGGAATTTTCGTCGGGCTCGATCCTGTCTTTCCCGTCGCAGGTGGCGCCGTATCCGGAGATCCAGGCAAGCGGATGTGCGTTGCGCGCCTTGAAATGCGCCGCATCTTCCATCACCACGATACCCGCGCCTTCCCCGACAACAAACCCGGAACGGTCCCGGTCAAACGGACGATAAGAAGCCGCGGGATGCTCATTATCACAGGAAAGTCTCCCATAGGTATTACAACATAAAAGCGCATAGGGAGAAACCGGCGCTTCCATGCCCCCGGCAAGAATAAAATTCAGTTTACCTTTATTCAAAGTGGTTCCGGCATACCCGATGGCCATCAGAGAACCGGCCCGGTCGGCAACCACGGTTTTACTGAACCCTTTGATCCCGTAATAAATGGAGACCTGCCCCTGCGGCGCCGCCGGGAACCAGGCCGAGGCCATATACGGAGAAACTCCTTCGCGCCCCTCGATATAGAGGTCGCGCAGTTCGGTCTCCGCGTACAACCAGCCGCCGATGGCATTGCCCAGAAATATCCCCACCAGATTCGGATCTTCTTTTTTAATATCTATCCCCGCGTCAATAAGCGCCATTTCCGCCGCGATCAAAGCCATGTGCGAAAAGGCATCGATTTTCTTAAGCAGACGCTCGGAAACATGGCTGTATTTTTCCAGCTCGTCTATCTGCCCGGCGATATGCGAAGGATACCGGGAAGCGTCGAACCGGGTGATCTTTTTGATAAAGGAACGGCCGGCCTTGATGTTCGCCCAGAACTGGCGCCTGCCGATCCCTGAAGGACTGACAATTCCCAAACCGGTGACTGCAATTTTATTCATCGTACCGCCTCATGATTAAAGAAGAGTGCACGCCGGAAAAACCGCTGCTTGTTTTTAAAATGGTGCCCACTTTTTTCTGCCGCGCTTCGTTGGGAATATAATCCAGATCGCAGAGCGGGTCTTTTTCTTCCTGGTTAATAGTGGGAGGAAGAATATTTTTCTGGAAAATCATGGAACAAACGGTCAACTCCACGGCATTGGCCGCCGCCAGAGGATGGCCGATCATAGACTTCAGAGAACTGATAGGAAGTTTATACGCGTAATCGCCAAACACCGCCCGATAGGCATTAGTCTCGAAAATATCGTTCATGCGCGTTGACGACCCGTGCGCGTTTATATAATCTATTTCCTGCGGTTTTACGCCGGCGTCTTTAAGCGCGAGATTAATACAACTGGTCATCGCGGTCCCCTCCATAGGCAGATCCGTCATATGAAAAGCGTTACAGCTGGTGCCGAAACCGATAACCTCGCAATAGATACCCGCCCCTCTTTGCAAAGCGTGCTGAAGCTCTTCTAAAACCAGGATTCCCGCGCCTTCCGAGAGTACAAATCCATCGCGCTTTTTATCAAAAGGCCGGCTGGCCGCTTCCGGATTATCGTTACGCGCCGACAAAACATTTACCACATCAAACGCCCCGAAGGTAATGGGGGTCAACGGGGCTTCCGCCGCTCCGGCAATCATAATATCATGCTGCCCGTCCTGGATCGATTCCATGGCAAAACCAAGAGAATCCGTCCCTGCGGTACACCCCGTGGACAACGTACTGCACACGCCTTTCAGCCCGTATTTCACGGAGACTTCTATCGAGGGGGTATTGAACATGGCCGCGTCATAGAGGTCCTTTCTTACCTTGGAAGGATCAATGGGGTTTTTCCCGTTATCCGTTACCAGGGCGAATTCCTCTTCCATATATTTCGTTCCGCAGATGGCATTAGCCAGGCAAACCCCGATGCGTTCCGGGTCTTCCCTGGAAAAATTCAGCCCGCTGTCCTTAACCGCCATGGAGGCCGCTACCACGCCGAACTGCACATACCGATCCATGCGCACCGCTTCTTCGTGGGTAAGCCCCAGTTTGAAAGGGTCGAAATCTTTTACCTGCGCCGCGATCCGGGTATTAAAAAGGGAAACATCGAATTCTTCCACCAGGCTCACTCCCGATTTGCCGGATGACATGGCTTTCCATACGTTTTCTTTACCGATACCGTTCGGAGAAACAACGCCGATCCCCGTTACCACTACTCTTCGCTTATTCATCACACATCTTCTCCTGTCTACGAACTGAGAACTAATCGATCCGCCTCACCTTAAATACGATATTCCCCCCGTCCGGGCAGGTCACCGTATCGATAGAATCCGGATCTTTCATAAAGAAAAATTTGGCCCCGAAATTCAAGGCAAAAAGCGCGGGAAACGCGCAATGGAACGCCGCCCCGCAGAAACCCGGGATACACTTTAAACCGGTGGTCTCCCATGTATCGCCGACCTTATACCCATAGGAACATTTACCCTGCGCCTTTACAACTTCAAGGACCATTTTTTTCGGATTCGGCCCTTTATGGTTCGGATCCTTTGGAACGGTTTCAATCGAGCCTTCTTTACCGAATATCTCGGCTTTAAATTCCATTTTCCCGCCATCCGGGCACGTCACCAGCAAGGAACGCTGGTTATCCCGGAAAGGAAATTTTGCCCCGAAGCTCAAAGCATAGATAACCGGAAAAAGCACATGCGCCAACCCCAGGCAAAAATACTGCGGCGGATGAGTAAAGTCTTCCAAAACAAGTTCATCCCCCGCCTTATACCCGTGATAACATTCACCAAAAATTTTAGTTACGGTCAATTTTAACTTAGGAAACGGAGTCTTAACCATGAATTAAACCAATCCTTTCACTACCGATAGAAATTCATTCCGGGTAAAGAATTTTCTCTCGCGTTCAACCTGATGCACCAGCGCAACCATTTTTTCATTCAAAGGAACGCTTAGTTTATGGTCTTTCGCCAGAGCTACAAATTCTCCATTAATATAATCTATCTCGGAGTCTCGCCCTCTTTTAATACTCTGGAGTATAGAGCCATAGAGCGGTTCCTTGCTTAAATTAGTCATGATACCGGAAAATATCTTCGCCGATTCTTCCGCCGGGAGAGACGTCAAACGGGTCAAGCGCGAAACGGGAAAATCCGGCAGATCGTCCAGGTGCGTCCCGGTCCGGGAAACAATATCCATCCCTTCTCTCCAAATGGCAACAGCAACCCGGCTGATAAACGAATCGGCAAACGCTTCCTGTATGGAAATTCCAAGGATAGCCGGGATACAATTATTGGCATTCACGAATACCTTCAGGTATTTCATGCCTTGTATATCTTCGGTGACTACCGAGGGAAAAATAGCATTCAAAGTATTCGCTATAGCGAACAAATCTTCATCCGGCTTGCCGAATAACCTGCCCAGCATCCAGCTTCCTTCAAAATTATGCACTACCGCGCCGGGGGGCAGATAGGTCGCCCCGAACATCACAATACTGGTAAAAATACGCTCGCGGTCCACATAACGGGCGGCGATATGATCAGCCTGTATACCGTTTTGGGTGGTCAGAAGGAACCCGCTGTGCAGGCCGTTTGCGTTTTCCTTCAATGCCGCTTGGATATCCTGGGTCTTGACCGCCAGGATAACCAGATCCGCCTCACCATCAAGTTTCTCGGAAACCCCTACACGGACAGAGACATTCCCCCGCACCCCGGAAATAATAAGCCCCTTTTCCTTAATAACCTTTACGGATTCGGGATGCCCGATCAAAAGAACATCTTCGTTTTTAAGCTTCAGATAGCCGGCCACCAGACAGCCGATAGCGCCCGCTCCGATAACCGCGATTTTCATGAGATCAGGGTGATTCTTTGGGAAAACCGTATTTCTTATAATCGAAACCGTTTTGATCCAAGAGCCGTATCATCATGCTGTAAAAAGGAGAGGGGACATCCGTAAAAAAAGCGGAAACAACATCTCCTTCTTCGACCAGCGCTGCCTTCCTGCCCCGTGCGTTCTCCTCCGCCCTTTTTACCACCGCTTCTTCGGTAATGTGGCGGTGAAAGACCGGGATTTTGGAGATCATAAGCTTGAATTTATCCTGCGTTTTGATATCCCACTCCATTGAGAGCGCCTTTCTATATAATAAAATTTTACTATTCAAATTTTTATATATTATAAAGTTTCCCGGAGAAATGTCAAGCAAAAAAAGGGGACGGTTCTATTTTTCAACGGATTTTTGTAACACGAAAAATAGAACCGTCCCCTTTTTTTGCGAAGGATTATTCAACCGTCTCTTGCGCTTTTAAAGACCCGAACTTATTACAAGTTGCCTCTACTTCCACGGTATCGCCCTTTTTCAATTCCGGAAGAATAAACATCACGTATTGCTGATT
Source organism: Candidatus Omnitrophota bacterium (assembly GCA_041653035.1). Taxonomy (GTDB): domain Bacteria; phylum Omnitrophota; class Gorgyraeia; order Gygaellales; family Profunditerraquicolaceae; genus JAQTZX01. The sequence continues at coordinate 20,944 of JBAZGE010000010.1, read as the reverse complement.
GCCCTTCTGCAGGGTGAAAGTCTGACGGATTTTATCTTCGCCGTTCACGCTCACCGTTACCAGTCTGATATAATGATCCAGGGGATTCTGAACCGGATGGTCGATGGTTATCACAACCGTATTCGCGGATATCGCTACATTGACGGCATCCGGAGGATGTGAAAAAACGGGGGTTAAAAATACAACGGTAATGATAAACAGCCATAGTACAATCTTCATACCGCCCTCCATGTTTGATAAAGAATAATAAAAAGGTGACTGTCACCTTTTTATTATTCGGCCACTTCCTCCACCGGAAGGACAAAAGCCTTAACGCCTTCTTTCCCCAAATGTTTCCTCAATCCCTTGACCTGTTCCAGCAGCGGTTTTACTTTTCCATCTTCCACCACCGTCATACACACATTATTGACACCGGGCCAGACGCTGGAATCAAGATGCGGTCCGCTTATTTTTCCCTGCCCCAGCACCCGCTGCCATTTGGTGAAATTTTCTATGCCCGAGGCCGTTAAAGCACCCATCACCTCGTCGTCAATGGCTTCGTTATAAACAATCATGACCATTTTCATTTTATTTTCCTTTCCCGCCTTTTAAGAGCGCGTATACGACCGGCACCAGCACCAGCGTGATAAGCGTGGATATGCTCAGCCCTCCGACCATAGCAACGCCCAGGGGCCGCCAGACCTCCGAACCCTCGCCTTTGCTCAGAGCCAGCGGAAGCATCCCGAACATCGTGGTCAAAGTGGTCATCAACACCGGGCGAAGCCTGTTTGTCCCTCCGGTAACGATAGCATCATACATGGAGATACCGCGGCTGCGTAAAATATTGATGTAGTCCACCAGGACTATCGCGTTATTCACCACAATCCCCACCAGCATGACCAGACCCAGGAAAGAAATAACGCTCAGGGAAACCCCGCCGGCGTATAAACCGGCAATAACCCCGGTAAAAGCAAAAGGCACGGAGAAAAGGATAATGAACGGATCGATCAAAGACTCGAATTGCGCGGACATGACCATATAGACCAGCACGACGCCGAGACAAAAAAGCAGGACCAGATCACGAAAAGCTTTTGCCTGTTCTTCCACGTCGCTCCCCAGGTTCACGGTAATATCCGGAGAATATTTTTGCTGGGCAAGGACCGCCCTGACGTCTTTTGCCACGTCTCCCAGGGAACGGCGGAAAATATTAGCCTCTACTTTGATGATCCGGTCCTGGTTCTGCCGTTCTATTTCGATGGGGCCGGTCCTCCTGACGATGGAAGCTATACTGCTCAGCTTCACGCTCCCGCCGGAAGGCAGCAGCAGCGGAATATCTTCGATGTCTTTTACGCTGGCGCGGTTTTCGTCTTTCAATCGCACAAAAATATCATATTCATCCCCTCCCTCGCGGAACTTGCTGGCGGCTTCCCCGTAAAAATACGTACGCAGAGTATCGGTTATCACCGCCATGCTCAGCCCCAGAGAAGACGCCTTGACCCTGTCCACTTCTACCTGAAGTTCGGGCCTGCCCAGATCACGGGAAATAGCGACATCCACAATCCCTTCGATCTCCGATATCCGGGAACTCAATTTATGCGCCAGATCGTCTGTTTCCTCGAGGTCGAAACCGAGGATTTCTATCGAGATGGGCTTACCGCCGCCGAACATCATCCTTGAAAAAGGGCTGCCCGCCTGGATCCCGACTTTTTTAACTCCGGTCAACGCGCTTATCTTCGGACGGATATCTTCGGCTATCTCTTTTACCGAACGCGCCCTCTGACCAACCCGCGACAGCTTTGTCCCGGCGTTGATAATATTCGAGCCCAGCTTGGAACCGAATGCCGCGCCGAAACGCGAACCGCTGGACTGCCCCGAGCGCACAAACATCCCTTCCATCTCCGGGATCCCCGCGCGGAATATCTCCTCCACCTGCCGGGCGGTTTTATCCGTCTCTTCCACGCGCGTACCGACGGGAAGCTCTACGGTAACACTCAAATCTCCGGTATCCTCTTCGGGTATGAATTCCGTCCCCACCTTCCCGGCCAATACAAGGCTTCCCGCGAAAATAAGGATCGCGATCACTATGGTCACCGCCTTGCGGCGTAAAGCAAGGGCCAGGACTTTCCCGTATATATCATCGAATACTGCAAGAAACTTCCCGGAGGCCTCGTGGAACCGTTGATACGGCCCCTTATTCTTATCTTTGAATTTTTCCTGCGGCAGATGAGTCAGGAATTTCGAACAAAGCATGGGACTGAAGGTCAAAGAGGTAAAAAGGGAAGCCAGGAGGGTCACGGTGACCAAGATCGCCAGCTGTTTGAATATTACACCGGTTATCCCGGTCAGGAAAACCATGGGAAAGAAAACCACGACCGTGGTGAGCGTGGAAGCGCTCACTGCGAGCCCCACTTCGGAGGACCCGAATATTGCCGCCTCTCTCGGTTTTTGCCCACGCTCAAGATGGCGATAGGCGTTGTCCACAATGACAATAGCGTTATCCACGACCATCCCGATAGCGATTGCCAAACTGGTCAGGGACATGATGTTGATGGTATATCCGAGAAAATACATGAAAATAAACGAGATGATCAATGAAAAAGGAATGGTCAGGCAGATAATTAAACTGGGGATGATCTCGCGCAGGAAGAAAAAAACCACCACCATGACAAACAAACCTCCCCAGTAAACGGTCGAGGAAAGGTCATTAATGGCGCGGGTGATATGTTCGGAACTATCCATGAGAATAGAAAAATGTATATTGTCGGGCAGGCGGCTTTCAATGCGCGTTATTTCTTCCCTGACTTTCCTGGCAACCTCCACCGTGTTCGCCCCGGAGCGTTTCTGGATCATCATCATAACTCCGGGTTTTCCGTTGTTCCGCACAAGCATGGTCTCTTCTTTATAATCATCCGCGACGTCCGCGACATCTTTCAGATAAACGATATTATCCTTGTCCTGATAAACGATAATATCCCGGATCTCTTCAGCGCGGGAGAACTCTCCGGGAACCCTCAGCGTATAATCAAGGAAACCGACTTTCAGATTCCCGGCAGGCAGGGTAACATTCTCCTGGGCCAGCCTGTCCACGATCTGCTGGACGGAAAGGTGATACCCTTCAAGGCGCGCCCGGTCGATCTTGACGTTTATCTGCCGTTCCAGGCCGCCGAACATATTCACCGCGCCCACCCCGGGGATCCGCTTTATATAGTCGGCGGCTTGCTTGTCCACCAGATGATACAGCAGTTCATAGTTGCTGCCGTCGGTATTGACGCTGATGAACACAATGGGGATCATTGAGGTGTTGAATTTAAACACGATGGGAGGATCGATCTCATCGGGCAGAAGCCGTTTCGATACTTCCAGTTTATCGCGCATATCATTGGAGGCTTCGTCCAGGTTGGTCCCCCAGTTAAACCGGCAGGTGACCACGGAAAGATCCTCCATTGAGCGGGACGTGATCTTATCGAGGTTGGAGATGGTGGCCAGATTGTTCTCGATGACCTGGGTTACTTTTTTTTCGACATCCTCCGCTCCCGCGCCCTCGTACACCGTCACCACAGAAATCGAAGGCGGCTCGATCTCCGGCATAAGGTCGACGGGAAGCTTGGTAAGGGAGATCATTCCCAATACCAATATCACCAGAAAGATCATAAGATTGGTGACCGGTAATTTAACGCCGAATTCGGGTAATCTCATTCCCGGGCTCCTTGCTGGTCCCGGGGCACATTTTCCCGGGCTGGGTTAACAGCGTTTTCTTCCTCGACTTCCACGGCCGCGCCATCCTTCAATCCCTGCTGTCCAAAAACAATAACCGTATCGCCGGCCTGCACGCCGCTCACTATCTCTACCGAGCCGTTATCGCGTATGCCCGTGACAACCTTTTGTTTCCGGGCCGTCCCTTTATCCTCCACAAATACGTAATTATGCCCCAATTCCTCAACCAGCGTGTCTTGCGAAAGGATCAAAGCCTTCTCATGCACGGCGGCATTAATAAAGATCCTGCCGAACATACCTGATTTCAAACGGTGGTCCTGATTAAGAATCGATATCTCAACAGGCAGCGTACGGGTTTGACTGTCCACGATCTGGCTGACCCTGGTGACCGTACCTTCAAAAACCTGACCGGGATACGCGTCAACGTTGATCTTTGCCTTTAATCCGTCCTGAAAATAAGGAATATCCTGCTCGGATACATTCAGTTTCACCAGCATCTCATCCATATCCACTACGACGGCAAGCGAAGTCCCCTGGACTACGCCTCCCGAGGCCTGAATGCTTGCTCCTTTATCAAGCAGGGTTTTCCCCACAATACCTGCAAGAGGAGATTCAACCGGCGCGAGTGCGTATTTGAGCCCGGTTTCATCCCGGTCAACCAGGGCGACAGCCTGGCCTTTGACAACCGCATCCCCTTCTTTCACCTCATACCGCGCCAACTTCCCCGCGACTTTAGAGAAAACATCCGCCTCATCCCGGGCCTTCAAACTGCCCACGTACGAAAGAATAAGATTCAAATCACCCTTCTTCACCGCTTCAACCTTGACCGTGGTCTTCTGCGCGGATATTTTTTTAACCCCGGGCTGCCGGGAAGCAAACCTCGTATTATACCTGTGCAGGCCGGCCACAACCCCGATTACCAGAATAAAAACAAGCAGTATTTTAACCGTTTTGCTCATATCATCCTCCCATTGCCTTATCAAAAATCGCTCTAGCCGTTACATAATCGTAAACCGCCTGCTTTTCGTTGAATAATGCTATCTCGTATGCCAGGAGGGCATCCTGTACATCAAGAAAACTGACAATACCCGCGCCGTATTTCGCGCGCATAACCGCGAGACTATCTTTATAAACGGCTTCCTGGCTCTGAACGGATTTAATACGGTCGAGTGAGGTCCGCAAATCGAGATACGCGTTTTTTAATTCCAGGGCGATATCCGCCGCGGCTTTTTCTTTCAGCAAACCGGCTTCTTTCAAATCTACGATCGCCTGTTCAACTTTAGCCTTGGTCGCCCATCCGTCGAATACCGGCCAGGAAACAGTTATTCCGGCAATATTGTAATCGTTCCATCCCCGCGCCGTACCCGACAGAACGTGAGAACGGCTGTAATAATCCCAGGAAGCGTAAATACCGGGGCGGCCGTCTGCTTTAGCGACGGCAACGGCCTTTTCCCCGGCCTTTCGCTGAGCTTCGTATTGCCGGATCTCAGGCCTGTTCTTAAGCGCCTTCAGAAAAGCCTCGTCATACGCGGCTGCCTGCGGCTGAAAAGACAGGACCCCGTCGGGATTAACAGCCGTGTTTTCTTCCAATGACAAAATATTACACAGCAGGGCCGCGCCGGCCTCAACCTGGTTAACCGATGCCTCATACCCCTGCCGCACATCGCTGAGCGATGCCTGCAGCCTGAGCATATCGGACTCAGAGGCCTGACCGCCGCGGTAACGCTCGGACAAAGAATCAACGTGCTCCTGCGTATTTTTTAGAATTTTTTTGTTCACATCCCTTAAATCCCGCGCCAGGAGAAGGGTGAAAAAAGCCTTCCGTATATTCAACGCAAGTTCTAATTTCGTCCTATCCAGGACCGATTGAGCCGCGACAAGGCCGTATTTGTTCATCTGTATGGTATTGATCGTCCTGCCGCCCGTATATAACGGCTGCTTCAAAGAAGCCCGCGCGGTCGTCTGCCCCGTATCCTTGGAATACAATTCCCTGGTATCCGCCCACTCGCCGGTCACGCTGAGCGAAGGAAAAAGCCCTGCCCGGGCTTCACGGATCTTCTGCTTCGCTTTTAAAACATCCCCGGCATTGATCAGCACAACCCGGTTATCCCTGAGCCCGATAGCAATCGCTTCTTCAAGGGTCAAAGTAATCTCTTCCGCCGTAACGATAAGCGGAAACAAAAAAACGGCTATACCAAACAGTACAACCGTTTTTCTCATCACCTGGTTCGTGATCAAATTTACAAATTCCCGGGTCATAACGGACATACATTCGTCCTATGATTAATACGCGGATTCGAAAAAAATCTCGCAGCGCATGACCTTATTGAGAAGTTCATAATGCACCCCCTCAACCAGCACCTCGAAGTCTTTGGAAGATTTTCCCCGCAACCCCCGCAATTTAATAAGGGTGGCGCCGAGGCAATCTTGACCGACGAATATTTTCAGATGAAACACCGCGGTGCTGTAACTCTTGCTGGTTTCATTATGTATCTCGCCGCTTACTACAATCCATTTTTCTATAGGGTGTTTCTTAAACTGAATATTATAGACCGAATAATTCAGCACTCGCCCCTTCCTTCCTATTCTTAAACAGTCTTCGTCAAATCGTTCAAAAATTCCCGTTCGGCATCAAGCATCCTTAAATTATGCTCAAGGATACATGCCAGTGAAGCGGTAGGTTTTTTATCGGTATTCCTGATCATGAGTTTCAGGTTCTTGGCGAGTTTTTGCAGGATAAATATCCGCGCGCGCAGCCTTCGCTTGGCAATCGCCGGTTTTATATAGGGGAGAAAATAGAGGCTCAGATCAAGGCTGAACTGTGGGCGCTTAAAATCCAAAAAACTGTTGGTCAACAGCTTGTTAAAAGAAGCCCCCCCCCGGGAAGTCAAGGCATACACAAAACGCGTGGGCCTATTCCCTTTCTTGCAAGCGCGCTTTACTATCAAACCTTTTTTTTCCAGGACTTTCAACGGATAATAAATTGATTTCTGCTCAATACCGGCAATGACGGATACAATATCCTGTATCTCTTTTTTAATATCGTAGCCGTGTTTGGGACCTTCCCTGATCAATCCCAAAAGGAGCAGTTCATTTTCAATCATCCCGTACTGCCTATCTGCCTGAACTTCTTATACCTGAGCTCGATCAATTTCTCCTTATCGAGCGAACACAATTCCTTAAGGCTTTTATTAACCGCTTCTTTAATAGCCACCGCGGTCTTTTGCGGATCGCGATGAGCGCCTCCTAAGGGCTCCGGGATAACGCCGTCAATGATGCCCAGCTTCAATAAATCCGGGCCGGTCAACTTAAGCGCTTCTGCCGCGTCCGGGGCTCTGGCACTATCTTTCCAAAGTATAGCGGCGCATCCCTCGGGAGAGATCACCGAATAATACGAGTTCTCTAAAACAAAAACTTTATCCGTCACTCCTATGCCCAATGCTCCGCCTGAACCGCCCTCACCGATCACCGTGGCAACAAGAGGCACGGCGATCTCGGCCATCTCCCTCAGATTGAAAGCTATGGCCTGCGCCTGCCCGCGCTCTTCCGCCCCCATACCCGGGTATGCTCCCGGGGTATCGATAAATATCACCACCGGCAAATCCGACTGTTCGGCCAATCTCATGACCCGCAGGGCTTTCCGGTATCCTTCGGGATGCGCGCAGCCGAAATTACGCCTGATATTATCTTTCAAATCCCTGCCCTTCTGATGGCCGATAACCGCGACCTTACGGCCATCCAACTTGGCAAACCCGGCAATAATCGCTTTATCGTCGGAGAAACTCCGGTCCCCGTGCAATTCCAGAAAGTCAGTCATCATGAGCGCGATATAATCAATAGTATACGGCCGTTGCGGATGGCGCGCCAACTGCACCCGCTGCCACGCGGTCAAATTGATATAGGTCTCTTTCCTGAGAGTTTCGAGCTTCTCTTCCAGCCGTTTCAATTCGGGAGCAAGATCGATTTTTTTCCCGCTGCTGTAATTCTTCAGCTCCTGAATCTTTTTCTCTAATTCGATTATCGGTTTTTCAAAATCCAGTCCGTTTGCCATATTTTAGGTATTTGTGGAGCCCCCGGGCAAGCCCGCGGCACCATTTGTTTTCCGCCCGTGGGGGCGGGAACCATATGCAAAGGCCCACGGTTGAAGCCGCGGCCTGCGGTCAATCGAATATAGTAACTTCTGTTCCCACCGGAACAATAGTATATAATTCTTCCACTTCGAAATTGGCCATGCGCACGCACCCCTGAGTGACCTGCCTGCCCAGGCTTTGCGGTTCAGTCGTGCCGTGTATGCCGTAACTGCGCGCGTCCAAACCCAGCCAGCGGGAGCCAAGGATATTTTCAGGGCTTTCGGCGGACACCACCACTCCGGCCTTAAACCAGGTGGGATTGGGGAGTTTATTCACTATTTTAAACGTTCCCACGGGAGTGGAATTATTGGCCCCGGTAGACACCGTATACGTCTTAATGATTTCTTCATTCGCCTTTAAAAAAAGCAGGTTTTGCGATTTATCCACCACAATACTGAATGGAGTGGCCCAAACCTTGATCTTTTTACCGGGGAATATTCTATCGTCGGGAAGATTGTTGCTTTTCTTGATCAGCTCAACCGTGGTCTTCCGGTCCCGCGCGATCTTATCCAGTGAATCCCCCGGTTTTATCTCATAGAGCGCGCTGTGAGGAGTAATAACCGGAGAAAATAACAGCTTGATATTCAATTCCTCCGTTTTTTTCTGCCAATTCATTATTTCCGTTGAATTACTATATTCACTGACCAGCTTCTGATAGGACTCCCGCGCCTTCAGAAGGTCGTTATCGGCCTCGGATGACTTTGCTGCGGAGACCAGGCGGGAAATAACGCCGTAATTCTCATCTTTAACCATAACGGGTTCCGCCGAAGAAACTACTTTATGCCGCCGCATGAACAACACGGTAAAAAGCCCTGCCACGAGCAAGATAATTATAACCGCTGCCGCCGCTTTCTTCACCATCGCCTCCTTATCGATACGTCACCCACGCTATAAATATGCCTACGATGAACCCGCCGATAACCTCAATAGGCGTATGCCCCACCAGTTCGCGCAGGCTGCCTTCGTGAATCTTTCCCTGCCAATAAATATCCTCCATGATCTTATTCAGGATACGCGCCTGCCGGCCGGTCGCCCGGCGCACTCCCTGCGCGTCAAACATAACCACGATAGCGAATGATGCCGCCAAGGCAAAATGGACGCTGTCGAAACCATATTCCAGCCCTACCGAAGCGGCAAGGCAAGAAGCCCCGGCAGTATGGCTGGAAGGCATACCACCGGTCCCCACCAACCAGCGGAAATCGAATTTTTTCTGCCGGACAAAACTTATAATTAATTTTATAAACTGGGCTATCACCCAAGCGGAAAGGGTGGTCAAAAATATCTTATTCCGGTATATTTCAACAAAGATCTGCTGAATCATCGCACAAAGGCAGGCTCTACATCAATAACCACAGAAGTTTTATAGGTAGGCTGTCCGTCTTTTATGATATAGCCCTGATTGCCTATCACCAATTTTCTCGCATTCTTTATCTTCCCGCTGATCACGGCCTCGATCGTTTCCGGTTTTTCCGCGACGCGGCGGTTTCCCAGGATCCTATCAACCCGACGCTGCTTTTCCTTCAACTCCTTGATCATCTTTTTAAGCTCAGGGATAGAAACAAACTTTGCCTGCAAGGCATCCCGCTCCATGGTAACGCTGTCGATCTCTTCTTTTAAAGCGTTATTCTCCGCTTTGACGGCCGAATTCTGAGAAGTCGATTCTTCCAGCTTTTTCCGGTTCAGTTTATACTCTTCTTCAAGTTTCTGCAGTTTACCGTTCAAACCGACGAGCTCCGCTTCACGCTGGGTAAGAGAAAACGCCAGACCCCGCTTTTCAACCGTCAAACCGGCCAACTGTTTTTTTAAAGCTGCCGTTTTCAGAACCACAACAACAAGAGCGATTACGAGTAACACCAAAACAGCGAGCGATAAAACCCTCTTCATATCCCCTCCAATTCTTTATTATTATATAGTACGCCCCGGAAAAAGCAAGAGAAAAAGGAAACGCAAAATTTTCAGTTAGATTCCGCTCTTTGATACGTCTATTATAAGTGAAGGGTTATTCGAAATCTTTAACTGAGGAGGTGTGCATGATTGTCAAGATCCATAGCTTTGGGATCATTGGTATTGAAGCTTATCCCGTTGAAATCGAAGTAGATATCACCTCGGGGATGCCGAAATTTACTCTGGTCGGGCTGGCGGACACCGTTATTAAAGAAAGCAAAGAACGCATCAAGTCCGCGGTCAAAAATTCCGGTTTTCACTGGCCGGGAGACAGGATCACCATTAATCTGACCCCTTCGGGCATAAAAAAAGAGGGCACGGGCTTTGATACAGCCATTGCCCTGGGAATACTGGCTGCCTCACAGCAGATAAACGGGGAGAAACTGAAAGAATATTGTGTGTTGGGCGAACTGTCGCTGGACGGCTCACTGAAACCGGTATACGGAATTTTGCCGATCAGCCTGATGATTGCACAGCAACAGATAAAAAACCTTATAGTCCCGTTTTTAAACGCAAAAGAAGCGGCGATGGTCCAGTCCACAAATGTTTTCCCTTTAAAAAACCTTGCTCAAACCGTAGAATTCGTTCACAATCCCGGGCTTCTCCCTCCTTTTGCACAGAAACCGGAAGGATTATTCAAAAAACAACGGTCCTATCCGGTTGATTTTTCGGAAGTGAAAGGACAATTGAGCGCAAAAAGAGCCATAGAAGTAGCAGTTGCCGGCCGGCACAACCTCCTGCTGATCGGCCCTCCCGGAAGCGGCAAAACCATGCTGGCCAAAAGGATTCCCACCATCATGCCGGACATGACCTTATCAGAGGCACTGGAAACAACAAAAATACATTCTTCTGCGGGAACAACGGCGATAAAAGAAGGGATTATATCAACGCGGCCTTTCCGTGCTCCGCACCACACCATTTCCTATGCCGCCATGGCCGGCGGACACGCCATCCCAAAACCCGGAGAAATCAGCCTGGCGCACAGCGGGGTGCTCTTTATGGATGAACTGCCTGAGTTCAGCCGCGAATGCCTGGAGACGCTCAGGCAGCCGCTGGAAGACGGTTATATACGTATTTCGCGGATACAAAAATCATTTACCTTCCCCGCTTCATTCATGCTGGTCTGTGCCATGAACCCCTGCCCCTGCGGAGGATACGGGCAGGCCCGGTCAAACTGCCGGTGCAGCACCACGCAAGTGCAGAAGTACCGTTCCAAAATATCCGGCCCCCTTTTGGACAGGATCGACATCCATATAGAAGTCCCGGCCGCGCGGTATCAGGAACTCTCCAGTAACCTCCCTGCCGAGACTTCCGCTCAGATCAAAGAAAGAATTAACAACGGCCTCTCGATCCAGCGAGAACGCTTCAAAAATGGCGAGATCCTTCACAACTCGCAAATGAGCCATAAGCAAATACGCAAATTCTGCATATTAGGCGCCGAGGAAACCGACCTGCTCAAAATGGCCATGAACGAGCTGAATCTAAGCGCCCGGGCCTACGACAAGATATTGAAGGTTTCAAGGACGATCGCGGACCTGACGGGAAGCGAGAACATCACAACAGAGAATCTTTCAGAGGCAATACAGTACCGGAGCTTAGACAGGAATTTCTTTTAACATAAAATTTCCGTCGTCGGACAATCGTGTAGGGGCACGGCATGCCGCGCCCCACAACAAGGAGGGAATAATGGTCAAACCAAATCGGGCGAAACAAACAGGTGAATATCGAAGCGATGAATATTACCGACAAGCATATGGGAAAAATGCCGTCATTACGCGCTTAGGCTACATAACTATCGTCCATTTAGACAATCCCAGCAAAAAAGAAATCCAAAAACGCACAGAAGAAATCATGCGCGAAGAGATCACCGGGGAAGCGTACGACGATGACTGCTTGCTTTGCCAGGAAATGAAAAACCACCCCCATGAAGTCGTCTATTACGACCAAGATTAACACAAAGGGGGACAAAAGCAGGTAAAAGTGACTGTCACGTTTTTTGTGACTGTCACTTTTGCCCTTGCACATTAATAAGAAACTAACCCATGCCGCGCATCGCCCGTTATATTGAAACAAATGGTTATTATCATATAATTTCTCGTTCACTTAACGAAACCTATATACTCCGGGACGAGACAGACTTTTCTTGCTTCATTCAGCTTATACATACTGCAAAGCAAAAATATCCCATCCGCATATTCCATCATGTTTTAATGAATACCCATTTCCATCTAATCATACAAGCCTCGTCTCATGAGATACTTTCCCAACATATTGCCTATCTCAAATGGCACTATACGATGTGGATGCGCAAAAGATACAAATGGAAAGGCCCTTTATGGCGGGAACGGTACAAAAGCTTGCCTATAGAAAATGAAGATTATCTTTATACCTGCGGAACGTATATTGAATACAATCCTGTGCGGGCCGGAATCTGTACCGATCCGACAGACTATCCCTATAGCAGTTATCGGAAATATCACTTGGGGATAACGGACACCCTCATTGACAATTACGAAGCTAAAACTGATTCAAAACAATCGTTTAACTTAGACTATTCCGCGGATATTACAAGACATGTTTTCAGCCTTGCGCCTGCTATTGGCTCCCCTATCTTTATCGAAATCTACAAACAAAATGCCTGTCCCAAAAAGTGACTGTCACCTTTTTTTTCTTTATCGAAATCTACAAACAAAATGCCTGTCCCAAAAAGTGACTGTCACCTTTTTTCTCAATCAATTTCTGCATGCGAAAAAAATGACCGCATATTTTTTGTTTTTGCCTGTTTTCCAATTTTATCTAAAACAATTTTAAGATATACACTCCGGTATAATACAATCCAACGATGATAAAAACTACTCCGGTTATTTTACGCATGTAATATTCAAGTCTCGCGATCGTATGGAACCAATGGCTCAATGATACAACCCCCAACGTTATGCCCACAGCAAAGATAAGAACCGGCAAACCCGTCCCTAGACCATACATAAACGCCAGGAAAGCGCCCGCTTTACTGTTAAGCGCCAGGGGAATAAGGCTTCCGAAGAACAACGCCGCGGAGACCGGGCAAAAAGCCAAAGCAAAAATGAACCCTAAAAGAAAAGCCCCCGGCGCGCCGGATTCAACAAGTTTATTATGCTGTTTTTCGGAGAGCGATAATCCGGGCAGGCGAAGCGTGATTATTTCCAGCAAAACAAGTCCGGTAAGTATCAAAAACGGGCCTAAAGCCTTCCCCATATATTTCTGTAGAAATTGGGCAGCCTGCGGAACGGTTAAAAGAGAGCTGATAATAATCCAGCCAAGGAGCGCGTAAGCAACCATCCGGCCGAGCGTATAGGCAAACCCGGAAATAAAAACAAAGGCCGGGTGCATTATCTTTTTCGAAAGAAATGAAATCGCGGCAACATTGGTCGCCAGCGGACAAGGGCTGATTGAAGTAAGTATGCCAAACCATAATGCCGATGCTAATGCAGGGAACAGATCGATCATTTTTGCAGTTCTCCCAGATACGAATCAACATTATTTTTTACATATTCGTAAAACTTCTCCTTGTTCCCGATGTACTCCCAAACTTTTTTAAGATTCTCGGATTTTATTTCCTTATTGTCTTTAACAAGGGATACTATCAACGATTTAGTGTAAAGCCGGTAATCATCGATGTAATGCTCATTGCCTTTTTCTTCAACATTTACCGCTTTGAAAACCAGCTTTCCCGACCCCAGCTCATTTCTAAAATATTTCTCAATCGCCTCTTTCGAATACATCTCTATCTTCAGGCATGATGAACATCTGAATGTTCCGTGGAAATAATACGCTATAACCTGATCTCCTGAATTAACAGAAGGGTTGTCATCCGCGGCTTTTGCCTGCGGGACACCTTTAAAGACAAACAATACCATTGCCGGAATTGCAAGCAGGCAGATTATTAAACCGATCTTTTTCATTTACCGGTTTCCTCCAGTTTGGTTTTCTTTATATTCTTTAAAATGGTTATAGGCGGGAATGAAATGGCGCCTTCCGGGCATAAGCCCATACAACTGCTGCACCCAACCACGCAATAATGCGGCTCGGCGACCCTTGTTTTATTCTTCTCTTCATCCCAGCTATATACTTTGTGGCTGCAAAAACTAAAACATTCCCTGCATCCAACGCATTTTTCCAGGTTAACGGCAGGATGCCAGGGGATCTCTTCTCTGGGGACACCCTGCCAGTTTCCGTATTTCCCCATCGCTCATTCCTCTTTCTGAATAAATTGTTTTATCTGTTCGACCGAAGGAATTTTACCCTGCATAATTATCCTGTCATTTATTATCAACGCGGGAGTTTGCATAACTCCTTTATCAATTATGGCGTTGATATCACTAACGTTAACCACCTCGGCGGTTTTATTCAATTCTAATAATGCCTTTCTAACATTCTCCTCGGTATTGTGGCATTTGGGGCAGCCAGGCCCTAAAATTTCTATTTTCATCTTTCACTCTCTTTAAAATCAAGAGAAGGCTTGATTGCCGAAACCTTTATGCTTACAACCGCGTTTTCCAAATCTTTAATGTCCTGCTTGCTGATTTTTGCATTGCCCGTAACTGCCTGTGCGGTTGCATCATTTGCCATGGCTTCCATAGGATAATCCGCCTGACTTACAATTCTTATTTCTTTGAAGCCGGCTTTCTCGATAGAGCCCAGATAATCATCCTTCATTGCCGCGCCGGCAAGACAACCCGCATAAGCCTCAATTGAATTTTTGATACATGCGGGCAATCCCCTTGTTAAAACCAAATCCGAAACCATCAATCTGCCCCCCGGCTTCAGAACTCGGAATGCCTCCTTAAACACACCTTGCTTATCCGGTGAAAGATTAATCACGCAATTTGAAATAATCACATCTATTGAATTGTTGTCTACCGGCAGTTTTTCAATCTCGCCTAATCTGAATTCGACATTGGAATAATTATTTTTTTGGGCGTTCTTCCCGGCTTTCTCAACCATTGCCTCAGTTATATCAACGCCGATAACTTTCCCTGTTTTCCCGACTCTCGGTGAGGCGAGAAACGCATCGAATCCTGCGCCGCTTCCGAGATCTAATACAACTTCTCCCTCCTTGAGAGAGGATAGAGCCACAGGATTGCCGCAGCCAAGTCCAAGATTGGCACCTTCGGGCACGGCGTTAATTTCCGCATCGCTATAACCTACGCTTTTGCTTATCTGAGCTGAATTGGCACCGCCACAGCAGGAGCCTGAACAACAGCAGGAAGTCTCCTGCTTTGCAATTCGCGAATAGCTTTCTTTTACAAATTTCTTTATTTCATTATTTTTCCGCATGGTTTGACCTAAAAACCTTCCCGCCTCATTTTCGAGGCATTTTGCCTGTCGACTTGTTTCTTAATCACTTCCTTGACAAAATCCAGCGCCCCTTCTTTGTCGTGATCAAGCACAATTTGCTCTATCGTAAGCACAGCATCTTCTGTAAGGCTAATAATTTTTTTAGTCATTTTACGCCCTTACTTTGCGATAAAACCAAAAAGCATTCCCGTAAACGTAGCCATGATAACTACGAGGAATACGTATACGACGGTTTTTTTCGTCCCCATAATGCTTCTCAGCACAAGCATGCTCGGCAAGCTCAATGCCGGGCCGGCAAGAAGCAGAGCCAATGCCGGGCCTTTCCCCATTCCAGAATTCATCAGCCCCTGCAAAATAGGCACCTCGGTTAGAGTGGCAAAATACATGAATACTGCAACGATTGCGGAAAAGAAATTGGCCCCCAATGAATTACCGCCGACCACAGCAACAACAAAACGCGACGGGATTATGCCCTCGTGGCCTACCCTGCCGAGAAGGAAACCCGAGACCAGCACACCTCCGAGCAAAAGCGGCAGAATCTGCAAAGCAAACGCCCAGGTAGATTGCGCCCACTCTTTTAATTCTTCTTTTTTGAACCATCTAACAAGCATGACCGCGAGACCGGCCAAAGACACCCCGGCGATCCACCACTTATGCTGATAAATAAACGGCCAAATGCCTTGATCGCCTTCAAGCGGCTTGCCCAAATTAGCAAACACAAGTACCGCGATCATAGAAGCAAAATATAAAACCGTCTGCCCTAATGAACGCGTTTCTTTAACTTCCCCCGCGTTAAAATCACCGCATTCCCGGCGGATGCACTCTTCTTTATAAAAAATCAGGTGCATCAATAAACCGATCACAATACTGAAAACCAAAGCGCCGGCAGCTCTGGCCAATCCCATCTGCCAGCCCAGGATACGCGCCGTTAGAATGATCGCAAGGACATTGATGGCGGGCCCGGAATAAAGAAAGGCGCTTGCGGGCCCAAGCCCTGCCCCTCTTTTATAAATACCTCCAAAAAGAGGCAATACCGTGCAAGAACATACTGCCAATATGGTGCCGGAAACCGCAGCCACGCTGTAAGAAAGAAATTTATTGGTCTTGGCGCCGAAATATTTCATCACCGAAGCCTGACTTACAAATACCGAGATTGCCCCGGCGATAAAGAAAGCCGGCACAAGACAAAGAAGCACATGCTCCCGGGCATACCACTTAACCAATGCCAAAGCCTCAAATACGGCGTTGTTAAATCTAACGCTTCCCACGGGTAAGTAGAAAAGCGCCAAAAAGACAGCTGTAATAAAAAGAAGCTTTTTCCGGTCTTTCATTCTATTTTCCTTTACAGCAGAGTTTTATCCGGTTCGCTTTCCCGGCTTTCTCCCCGTCATTTTTTATTTCCGTATCGGTATTAAGCCATGAACGGAGATTCTTCAGCAATACCCGTGCATAAATATCTTTCGGGGCGCAAAGAAAATAGTTCGTCCAAAATCCTTTTTGCTCATCGCATATTAAACCGGCTGATTTCAGTTTCTTAAGATGTTTTGAAATATTAGGCTGCGTTGCGCCGAGGACAAAAGCAATCTCGCAAACGCACATCTTCTTTTTCTCAAGAAGCTTGAGTATCCGGATCCTGTTCTTATCAGCCAACGCTTTGAATGTTTTTTTCAGTTTATCCATTCTCGCCTTATAAATTAAATAACCAAGTAGTTATTTAGTTTACCACGTTTCCCCTTATTGTCAATTGTTTTTTAAATCTACGGCCTTTAATCCAAACACATCCGGCCGCTCGGGCAAATAACAGTTGTCATTAAATATCCCGGCTTATATAATAACAGGGTGGATATTTTAAAAAAAACTCCGGTGCGTAATCCCCCGATTCCAGAATCCCCTTCTTCATTGCGGCATTCCTTCTTTACATTCTCACCATCTCTATGTTTAGCGGTGTCATTTTTTTGTCCAAAGATATCGTTCTTTCCAGGGAAAACACGGACATATATTGCCAGTCCCTTCAGTGGCGGGAATTCGGATTCGGCGAATTGCGGAAAGGCAATCTTTCATTTGGTTGGGAAGTATTATAAAAACAGCCCGAAGATAAAAAATCATCGATTTACCGTTCGCGGCTGACGGATTTTTAAAAACTGTTTGTGGTTTGACACCTGGTTATAGAAAAATCGAGGCGGGCCCGGGCATCGAGAAAATTATCTTCTCCCTATCTCTTATTTTTCGCCGGGGGAATGCGCGTCGCGCAATCTTTTGTATTGCCCGAATTGCGCGTCGCTAAAAACATGCGAATACATATTTTCGTAATACTCCCGGAAAAGTTTTAACTCTTTTTGTAACTCCTGCCGGCCGGCGGCACTCCCATTCGCGTATTTTTTGATCAGCGCGCTCCTGCGCAAACTTTCTTCTTTCATGATCGGACGGATGCGCTTTACCTGATACTCGGTAAGACCGAGCTCGGACGTGAGCTCTTCAATAGTCAATTTATCACGGCGGGAAGACGGGGTTACGACGGAGGACTGCTGAGCGGGGGCCGAAGGATGCAAAACTATTTTCTTGAAGTAAAATTCGTATACACCAGAGCCGCCGGCAGCGAGCAAGGCCGCGATCCCGAGAAAAAGAAAAATGACCCTTAGGAATTTCGGCTTTAAAAAAAGCCCGGCCGCAAAAAAAACAAAACCGGCAATCCCTGCTGATAATAATGCTGTCTTCTCCATATCGATCAACCCGCCGTGGGGGCCTTAAGCTCTCTGCGCATCTCCTGATATTGCTGCCACTGAACTTCGGTCAGGAGGTGTTCGTACATATCGTCGTAATACTTCTGAAAAAGCTGAAACTCCTGTTTCAAAGAAGCCATGGCAGCCTCTCCTTTACCGGCGTATTTCTTTATTATTTCCTTGCGTTTGTCTATCTTCTCCTGCATGATGGGACGGATACGGCTCATTTGTTTATCGGTTAGATTAAGCCGTTTTTTCAACTCCTGAAGGGTAATTGCCTTGCGTTTCGCAGGTATCCCCGAAGAAGCATTCCGCGGAGCTGGGGCTTGAGGCACCATAGCTATTTGTACCGTTTCTTTTTTCTCCGGCGTTTTCTGAACAGGTTCTTTCTTTACCGGCTCTTCCTTCGGAACTTCCTTCCCGGCAACAGGCTCCGGCAGCACGGGAACCGCAGGCAAAACAGCCTCTTTCGGCGCCAGGGCCACCCGCACGAGTTCTTTTTTCTGCGGGGATTTCGGAACAAATTCTTTCTTCACCGGCTCTTCCTTCGGGACTTCCTTCCCGATAACAGGCTCCGGCAGCACGGGAACCGCAGGCAAAACAGCCTCTTTCGGCGCCAGGGCTGCCTGCACGAGTTCTTTTTTCTGCGGGGATTTCGGAATAGACACTTTTTTGACCGGTTCCTCTTTGGAGACCTCTTTCTTCACCGCAGGCTCTTGCGGGACTTCCACCGAAACAGGAACCGGTTTTTTCACCTCTTTTTGAGAGATCTCCTTGATCATTTCTTTTTTCACCGGCGGGGGTTGAACCGGTGTTTCAGGCGACTTTACTATCTGCACCGGTTTTTTTTCAACCGGAGGCCGAACAACCGGCGCCGGCTTTTTTTTGGGCGCTCCCTTTTTCTTAGCTATAGGAGGAGTAACCGTTTCAGCCAGGATCTGCCGCATCTCGTCTTCTCCGGGAATGTCATCGAACATTACATCCTCGATATCTTCCATATCCTGCAGAGGTTGTTCCACGCTTTCCATATACCGAATCTGTTCCTCGGCGATATCAACAGCAGAAGCGTTCACGCACGTGCCTGTAATATAGGCGAAAACGATAAAGATAAAAACCAGCTCTTTCCTATTAACGCGGTCTCTCATATCCACCTCTTTCTCGTTAAATGCCCCCCCCCTTAGAAAAAGAAATAGCAGTATACTGATAGTTAAACAAAAATCTATGAAAAAACCTGTCCCTGCCGCAATCGCACTGGCAGGGACAGGTTTTTCAATTCTGCAAAACAAAACCCGGATCGGATGGACTAAAATATCTTAGTAACCCGGTACCACATATGGCAATGACTGCCGTCTTTGGGCAATTTATGATCCAAAGGCCAAGCCATGTCAAAACGCATGGAAAGATCCTGCTCCGGAACCGCGAAAGTCCAGCCCCAACCTACGGACGAAAGGCTTTTTCTCTTATCATCATCCTGCAGACTGGTGAGTGCCGGATCAACAGAGCCGGATTTATCCGCCTCTGACTGAGGACTTCTCTTATAACCCTTTGCATATTCAACATAGGTCAACAATTTCAAGTTCTTATATACATCGGTATGAGTAAGAGGAAGCTTTGTGTTCTTGGGAATAAAATAAGCGGGAAGAGAAAATCCTCCCAGAAGGTAATATCCCGAATCCATGGGCAACTGCGCTCGGGGATAACCGCGGTTATCGATCGTGCCCATATAGCCGCCCATGCTAAAAACATTTACCCCGGTGCACGCCTGTGTGGAATACTGCCCCTGAGCTTTCATTAAAAGGTCGATATCCCAGAATAATTTCTGTCTACGGGCAACCGCTATCTTCTGCTTCCAATATTTTCCACCGGCGCCTTTGACGGAACTATGGGAGTCTTCTGCCGTGTTAGCGCCCCACATCCGCGGGATGCCTTTTTCCAGATCCTCGGAAATTACCGTAGTACCATAATCATCCACTCTCACATAATCAAATCCAATCAAAAGCGCGCAGAATTTATCATACTTTTGCATTTCTTCCCCGGTATACCATTCGATGAATTTCTGGACAAAACCATAGTTCATGACGAATTCGCGGTTCGGCTCGCTGACCACGGTCTGATACAAATAGGTGTACCATTTATATGCCTTTTTCAAAAAATCGTTATCTTCGTTATCCTTATAGTAATAATTCTCCCTCTTAAAAGGCATGTAATACAACTCCCATTTCCAGGTATTGTTGATCGGCAGAAAATAATCCAGGTCGAATAACCGCTGGGCATCCGCCTCGCAGAATTGAGCCTTAAGATTCAGGGAATCATCGTGGCCGGTGACATTATTAAAAACAAAGGTATTCTTATAGCGTTTGGTTAAGATGTATTCCGAACCATAGTTATCGTGATCAATAATATAATGCACGGGGAGTTTCTCTTTTGCCTTTATGGTGATATCAGTAAATCCCTGTGCTTCCGAAAGCGCAACGATAGGGGTAACTTTCCGGTCAAAATGTCTATTGGTTCGGGAGACATTGTTTTTCAACAACTTAAAATTAAAAATATCGCCTTTTTTTAGACCTATCCTGTTCTTATAAACCGTATCTGAAAAATAACGGTTTCCTTCGATTTTAACCTCTCCCACCTTACCTTCAAAAGCTTTTATCTCCAGAACCCCCTGACTCAAATCCGAAAGATCCACATAGGCGTATGAGGTCAGGAACCCTTTAAGCGCATAGGTATCGGTTATCTGATCCGCGCACCGCTGCATGTCTTTACCGGTAAGCTCTTTATTGCGAAACTCCGAGACGATCTCTTCTATCTCTTTTTTAGAGATCGCGGTAACCCCGGACACATTAATCTGTTTAATAAGCACGGCCTCTGCGGGAAGCGCGGGCTGCGGCCGCTCCTGGTCCATCTTTTCTTTGATCATCAACTCCACCGGAAGAGTTTCCTCCTTAACTTTTTGCCGGGAAAGCATGGAATCGATCAAATCCGCATCGGATTGATCATCTCCCGCCTGCTCCGCAAAAACAGGCATATTCGCGCATAATAATACCGCTAAAACAACCAGAAATCTCCCATTTTTACCCATGCCCCCTCCTTTTTATCAACCATTATTTAATAAAGATATAT
>JBAZGE010000009.1:0-44912 GCA_041653035.1 Candidatus Omnitrophota bacterium | reverse complement strand
CAGTGGTATACTTATATCGAGAAAAGGTATTTTTAAGCCATTAGTAAGAAGTTTTAAAAAGTGTTAAATATCTCCACCGGAGATCCGTAAAATTGTCACAGATTTTACTTGGCATACGGGAAGTAAAGGGAATAGGCGGGTTACCGTGCAGGTAACCCGGCATTAAAGGGAGGCAAACAATGCGAGACCTGGTATATAAAAATCTGACTTCGAATGATCGCAAAAGACGGGTGGTCGCTTGTTCTGAAGTTATTGATAATGGCGGAGTACGGAGTATCGTGCGCCGTCATTTTGTTTGTTTGGTAAGCGAAGTAACAGATGGGCAGTTTCAAAAACCTGCTCCTTATTTGCATATTATCAGGGAGAAAAATTCACTGGAGCAGAGAGAGCAGTTTTACTGCCGTTTAAAGGGGAGTGTTTTAGCGACAAGTAATGAGCGGTTTTTTCGCATTACTTTTGTCCACTCCCTTAAAATTTGTTTATCAGCCATCCCGCAGGGGATGAGTAAGTAACATGTTGAAACCGTTTTATTTCCGGAAAATTCTCTTCCAGCCGGGGGGCGGAAGGAGCACAAGGGATTTTAAGCCGGATTGACAAAAAAGGGTCAGTCCGGCTTTTGTTTTTCCGGCCTTGAAAAAGAGGTGTAAAAATGCTATACTATTATATTAAATTTAACTCAGTAAAAAGTCAGCCAATCGCTCAAGAGGTGCCGATGAGAAAAACAGCTTTCGTTTTGCTTATGGTTTTTATGGCCATGAGTATGATTATTTCCCTTCCGGGAATTTCTTTTGCCGCTTTCTCAGTTTCGGTTACTCCTTACCAGGGCGGTTATGATCTGCGTTATGAACGAGTCAGCCTGGATACCGGCAGGGTAAACCGGGAAGTGACCGTAAGAATAACCTCTGATATCGGGAAACAGTACCGCGTGATCCAGACTATTCTTGATCCTTTGACCAATGCGCAAGGAAAGACTTTGTCTCCGGGGAGTTTTGTTGTTTATGGTCTGCAGGGGAGCAATAAATCCGGGACTTTGAGCGTGGAAACCGAACGGCCCGTTGGTTTCGGCAGGGAGTATTTGTATACTTCGGGGGCGAACGGTGATTCGGATTCTTTTGTGCTGGTGTACGGTATTGTCCCGGACCAGGATTTCGAATCCGGGTCATACCGGGGAAGAATGTCTTTTACCCTGGAGCCGGTTGACAGCGCTCAGCCGCCGGTCAATGTTTATTTGACTATCATTGCCGAAGTGGATGCCCAACCGTTTTTGGAAGTAGTTACTCCCAATCTTTCAAAAGAGATAGTCCTTTGTCCCGATAAGCAGGAGCCGGGTTCTAATACCGTCGTATTCAAAATCAAAGGCAGTCTGGGAAAACAGTTCAGGATACAGCAGGTGGTTACCGAACAGCCGCTGTCCTTTGAAGGTGGATTCCTGGATTGGGCGGCAATAAAATTCACCGGCAGGGATAATCAGAAAGGAGCGGTCATAAACAGGGAAACCGCGTTGTCCCTGCGCCAGGAGGTTATCTATGAATCTTCCTCTGGAGAAGCGGATTCTTTTGCCGTTGATTACGGTTTGAATGATATCTCTTCTCAAAAAGCGGGAAAATACAGGACAAACATAAAATATCTGTTGGATGTTCCCGGCTTGGAACTGAAGCTTATTGATTCGGTTACTTTAATCGTGGATAATCCCCGGGTATTCGAACTGTTGGTTACTCCGGAAGCAGGAGGTGTTATCCGTTTTACCGGAGTGCGGCCGTCTCAATCTGCAAAAGGGTCGGAAGTGGTGATTGAGGTCAGGTCGAATACCGGCAGGCAATACCAGGTCTCACAGCGTATGCTTTCCGATATGGTTAATACTAACGGAGACACCCTCTCTTCCCGGTTTCTTAAAATAAGAGAGGAAGGAATTGATACTAAAGGTACTTTAAAGTTTCCTTCGGCCGTGCCTTTGGCCGCAAGTGAGATTAGCTTGTTCGTTTCCGATCCTTTGGGATCGGGGGATACGTTTAAAGTTATCTACGAATTAACCCCGTCTTTGGATATTAAGGCGGGTGATTATTCCGCTAAGATCGTTTATTCGATCCTGGAATTGTGAAAAAGAAAGGAGGTGAATGAATATGAGAAGATTAATTTTTGTGTTCGTGTGTGCCGTGGTGCTCTTGGGTGTTTTTTGCGCGGGGTGGTGCCAGACAAATCCTTCGCAGACAGTGGATATGACGGCCCAGATCCAGTCTGAAAATAGTATTTCCGTGTCCATTCAGAAGGTTGTGGGGTCTGTTTGGACAACCGCTTCATCGGTTGACTTTGGAGCGCTGAGTTTTGATCCCACCAACAATATTTTTACCGCGGGTTGCTATTATTCGGTTGATGTGGGAGTAAATTCTAACGCGGCCAACTGGACAGTGACGCATACCATCAACAAGAATATCGCGCTTACAACCGATGCCACGAAGACCCTGAATGACAACATTAACGTTACTTTTGTAAAGCATAGTGATTCTTTGACTCCCGTGACGCTCGGTAAATACAGTTTGACGAAGAGTAACAATAAGGTTTACTCCAAGGCGAATATCGGGGCCTCCAGCGGATACTGGCTCAGGATTTATTACGGGATAGCTACCGGTACCGATGATGGGGATGGAGCGGTTCCTGTTACTTCCGAGAAACCGGCAGGTACATACTCGGGGCAGATTAAAGTTACGCTTACTGCCAATTAATTCAGGTTGAAGGATACTATGCCGAAATTTTTTTACAGTCGGGGACTATTACCGGTTTTGGTTTATTTAAGTCTGTGCCTGGTATGCGCGGAAGCATCAACACTGCGTATTAATCAGCCTAAGATCCGCCTGTTTATTCCTCCCGGCGGAGCGCAGGCCGGCGTTATCGAAGTTGATAATACTTCCGAAGATACTTTGCAAGTTAAGGCGTATCTGGAAGACTGGGCGTATGCTCCTTTGGGAGACGGAACCAAGACGTTTTCTCCTTCGGGGCAGGTGCCTTTTTCCGCGAGCCCGTGGATAAGTTTCTCTCCGGCAGAATTTGTCATACCGCCTTTCGGCAGGCAAATAGTTAATTACCGCGTAAAAATCCCCGAAGGAGCAGCGGGCGGTCATTATTCGGTGCTTTTCTTTGAGAGTTCGTTCGGAGAAAAAGATTCTTCCGAAGGCGTGGGAATGAACCTGGTGGTCAGGATAGGTTCTTTATTTTACATAGAACCTGAAGGGACTACGATAAGGGCCGCGGAGGCAAGTAATCTTTTGGTCAAGCGCAGAGGTCATGCGCTTGAAATAAAAGCGGACCTGAAGAATACCGGTAATGTGGATAGTACTTGCGCGGGAACTTTTCATATTATGGATGAGCAGGGAATGGTTATTGCTCGCGGAGAATTTAATAAAGTTTATACTTTACCGGGAGATTCCGTGCAATTGGTTTCTTCTACGCAGGAGGTAATTTCCGAGGGAAGGTATGATCTGGTGATTACTCTTGATTTGGGTAAGGCCTTGGATGAAACAGGGCAGGGGAGAGGCCCTGTAATCACGAAAGAAGCATCCATAGATATCTCGGAAATTGGCGAGGTGATTAAGGTCGGTGAAAAGGGATAAATTTTTTTAGGAACTTTCTTTAATGTTTTTTTAACTGTTATGTAATGCGTGGGAGAAATAAGCGTATGCGTCTGAGAAAAATATTCGCCATCCTGCTGGTAACTTTTATGATACTTAGGGATATCCCGGTTTTTGCCTATACTCTGTGCCCGGAATACCTTTGTGAGCAGGGTATGAAATACTATCAGCAAGGCAGGAGCGCGGATGCAGTTATGGAGTTAAAAAAGGCTTTGCTTGCCAATCCGGACTATGAACCGGCCAAGCGTTATATGGCTATCATTCAGCGTCAGTTGGCGGTTCAGCAGGGAGATCAAGGCCAGGCGATGTTTCCGCAGGCTTCAATAGAGGAGAAATTGTCAGGTATTTACGCTAACCTTGACCGGATATCCGGGGTGCTTGATAAGATCGACCGGAAAATTTCCTCTCCCGGAGGTTACTCCGCGGAAAGTCCTCTGGTCATTCAGCAGGTTACCCAGGAGCTTAAAACCCCGGAATTATTCGGAGTATTGGAAAGGATCGCCGCTTCCTTTGAACGTTTGGAAAAAAAGATGTCCGCTTCTGCGCCGGAAGTAACGCAGGAAACGGTTACGCAGTCTTCTCCGGAAATGACCGCTTCACTGGAACGGGTTATTGCCGCGCTGGAAAAGATGGATAAGAAATTCGCTCTTCAGGAAGAGATAGTGGTTCTTAAGAGCAAACTGGAAGAACAAAAAGGCCTGTCTCAAGTTAAAGCTGCGGAAATAAGCAGTGTCCTTGATAATGTATTGAAGGCCATTGAAAAGATAGAGAAACGGGTTGCCATGCTTGAGGGGGTTTCGGAAGCACGGCAGAAAGGCGGGAAGCAGGGGCCGGTCGTTATACGGCCGGCAGAAGAGGTTATTGTTCCGGGAAGGCCCGTTGAAGCAGTAAGTGTTCCGCGTAAAGAGGCTGCATCTGTTTCTGAAAAACAACCGGTAAAAGAATTTTCCTCTGTCGCGGAAAAGGAGAAGTTTGAAACAGCGGGTATCCCGCGCAAAAAATTGCCTCCTCCGGTTATCGTGTCCAAGGAGGAACCGGTTAAAAAAGCGGTCTCCTCGTCCGCGGAAAAGACCCCGTCTTTAGCCAAGTCTGCTCCGCCGCAAATCATCAATCTGTATGAGAACTATAACGGCTTGAAGTTCCCTCTGGAGATCGAGCGGGACAAAAGTATTGTAATTAAAGGGCATACTATCGCCCGTTTTTTGGCTACTGAGCCGGGGATTATCGACGTAGCCAGGAGCGGTAGTGATGAAATAGTTGTTACCGCGAAAGGTCTGGGCCGCACTTATTTTCATGTCTGGGATGATAAGGGGCGTTGGACCTTTGAGCTCCAGGTGGTGCCCCCTAAGGCTGAAGGCATGACCGTTGCCGAACAGATGCGCATTCAGGAAGAACGGGCAGGGACCTTTAAGTTGACTTATGATGTGGACTGGAGTTCTTCGGAATCGGGAGGACGCTTCGGGACTCTTAATCGGCAGAATTATTCCTGGACGCATTATTATACCCTGCGCGGGGAAACTCCTTATGGTGAATTCGATTCGAATGTTACGGTTCAGACCGATACCGTGGAAACCGAGGTGACCGGTTATAGCCTGGGAATAACAAAGGGCCGGTTTTATGATTTTAAGGATTTTGCCTTCAGGATATTCGATATATCCCCCGCGATTTCAAACATGGCCTATGGAGGGACTAACTTGCGAGGCTTCCAGTTTTACTCGCCCGCATTCAATAAAACTGTGGATTATACCGTATTCCAGGGGAGGGAAACCGGGGGTGTTTATGGCCTTGTTTCTCCGGGGTTAACCAAGAAAAAAGACTCTTTTATTGAAGGGGTGGACGTTAACTTTCGTCCCCAAGGTAAATTTAATTATGGTTTTGCCGCTTTTCATGGTTTTGGAGGAGACCGCCTGGATTCTTTGAATGATTACGGATATTACGGGGATATTGACTGGAAAGGCCCTGCGGGATGGACAACTCGTTATGAAGTGGGATATGATACTGAAAAAATGGCGCACTTGTTAAGCGGAAAATATGCCGTTCCCAAACTTAATTTTACCTATGAGCTGCGGGATATAAATAAAGATTATCTTAGTATTACCGGTTCCGGCTGGCGCACCGGCGAACGCGGCGGTTTATTCACGCTTGGCTACTCTCCTTCTGAGCGTTGGAGCATCAGTAATACTCTGGATGTCTATCAAGACCGTTTGTTTCCCGCGTCCGACAAGGATGATCGCTGGAATCAGGATTACAGTATTTATTCAAATTACCGTATCAACCCGGTAACTAATTGGAGCGCGGATTATGTTTTACAGAATGATCTGGGCAAAATATCTCAAAACCGGTATCAAAGTCTGGGTACCGGGCTGTCTACCGTTTTTGATATTCTTTCGCGCAAAGTTTCGGTTTATACCAATTACCGCCATTCCGATAACCAGAATTACAGCAATCCTACCGGCAGTTCGCTAAATGATTCTATCAGTAACGGCATACGCTTTAAACTGCTGGGACAACTTTATTATTATTTAAATAAACAGTGGAGTTGGGTGGAACAGCGGTATGATGGCAGCCGGCATAGGACAGAGGCTCTGGAAACAGGATTGGATATGAATACCCGGATAGGCAAGGGCCCGTTCTATCAAACTTCACGGCTTGTCTATCGTGATGAAGAAAGCGGCGGTACGAATTTGGGAACAGTTTCAGGGGAGGATTATATCGAGAGTTATCTGGAAATAGGTTTCCGTCCGAATTCTGATCTGGATGTTTATTGTTCCGGCCGCCTGCGGCATATCTGGCCGGAAAATAAAGATCAGCGGAATCGGGTGGATGTTGATTTGACCGCCGGCCTGCGCTATGTTTGGGATACCGGGGTGCGTTGGGAAGCCACCAGTGCCATTGAGGGATACGTGTTCAAGGACCTGAATTCCGACGGCCTCAGGCAAAGGGATGAAGCGCCTATGGAAGGGGTTAAGGTCTGGGTGGGAAAAAAGGACGCGGTCACCGATCTGTTCGGATATTATAAAGTCCTTAATGTGAAAGGCAAGAAGACGGCGGTTAATGTGGATGTGTCTACCCTTCCGCAGGGTTTTGTTTTGACCGGACCCGGCAGTCAGGAAATAGTTCTTTCGCAGTCGCGCAAAATACGGATTGATTTCGGCATTGTTTCCCGTTCGGAAATCGCGGGGATAGTTTTTCATGACGCCAACGGAGACGGTAATTATAATGCCGGTGATACCGGGATACGGGGTGTGGTGGTTACCTTAGAAGACGGCAAGAAGGCGGTAACTGATACCGGCGGCAGGTATGTATTTGGTAATGCCTCGCCCGGGGCGCATGTCGTTACTATTGATTTAAATACTATTCCGGTTGTATATCTGCCTAAGGTGGCTTTGACCAAAAATATTACCCTTTTTGAGGGAGTGACGTATAATTATAACATTCCCTTGAAAAAAACACGATGAAAGTGAAGGCGGCAATTAGTGGAGCCCCTCGGCCTAAAGGCCAAGGCTTCCCTCCCCGAAGCAAAAAACACATTCCGCAGATTCCTATCCCCGGTCTGAAGACCGGAGATTTTGCGGAGGGGATTAAAAAATAAATGTAAAAAGGTATAGGAAGAAAGTGTTTAGAGACAAGGTTAGTTTATATTTTTAAAAAGTTTTTATAATGTTGACAACCAAATAGTTGATGGTAAACTATATTATAATAGAAACGAATAAAGCAATGTATGCAAAAGAGGAGAAGAAAATGAAAAAAGTTTTATTAGCAGCGGCAATTTTAGCAGGAGTCGTTCTCTCTGTTGGTTCAGCGGGTTTTGCGGCAGATTATACCGTATCGGCAACTATGCCTACCAGTACAGGCTTTGTCATGTATCAGGTTCTTAACGGAACTTGGTCTGCGACTTCAACTACAGCTTTAACCTTTGGAAAGTTAAAAGAAGTAAGTGTGGGTGATAATAACTATATTTTTTTACCGGATGCTACCACCGATTTGTATTATGTCATTCTTCCTACAGGCGGCGGTTTAGATGCGACCAAGAGCGTACAGGTAAGTTTTTCAGATACCGGTACTATTTCCGGGCTCGGTAAAAAAACAACCGTTTCATACGTTAAGGTGGTGGGCAGTGTTGAAACTGAAATTAAAAAAGCGAGGCTTCAAGAGACCAGTTCGGTTGCGGTTTCCTCTTTGAGCGGAGCAGCACTCAGGATGTATGTCGGTATTTATAACGGGGTGCCGGGAAGCAACTGGAGTGGTACTGCCGCGGAAGCTTTTTCAGGCGGAGATGCGGCCGGTAATTATGGCGGAACTTTGACGATAAGTGTCCAGTAATTATATACGCGTTAGTTAAAGATAAAAAGAGGACAAATTTTCGTTTGTCCTCCTTTTTGTTAAAAATGAAAAAACTTATTTTTTTTCTCTGTTTAAATGCCTGCCTGAATTATGCCGCGGTTTCGAACGCGCAAATATCTCTGGAGCCGAGGGAGATTAAATTAACGGTTCAACCTGGAGAACAGCGCCGGGGGACTATACGGGTCGCCAACGATTCAAATGAGAGCCTGATCGTAAAGGCGTATTTTGAAGATCTGGTTTATCCATCCCCGTTTGACGGCACGAAAGAATTCAGGCCTCTCGGCTCAACTTTATCTTCCTGCGGAGAGTGGATCACTGTTTTGCCGTCGAATTTTGTTCTTGTCCCCCATGGAAAACAGGAAGTAATGTATACCATAAACGCTCCCGCGGATATTAAAGGGGGGTATTATGGGATCCTTTATTTTGAAAAAACGGGTGCCGTCCAGGCTGTAGAAGGATTGAGAATGAGCCTGGTTTACCGGTTCGGTTCTTCGTTTTATCTGGAAACTCCGGATAGAGATAAAAAAGCGGTTATTGAGGCGTTTGTTTTGGACAAGAGTTCCCTGCAAGGAGATCTTAAGAATGTCGGGGATGTGATTGTTTTTGCCAAGGGTACGTACCAGGTTATGGATAAAGACGGAATACTTATTTTACGCGGTGATTTCGGTAATTTTTCTCTCCCTCCGAAAGAAAAAATTACTTTTAACATACATGATATCCGGGTAACTGCTCCCGGAGAAAAAGCCGATGTTATTATCAATTTTGATCTTGGAAATGGGGATCTTTTGGTCGGAGAAGTTGAAATAACCGGGGATGCCGCCGGTGGTTTGAAAATATCGGCTGTAAAGGTTTAACCCCGGGAATCCGATAATTTTAATCCCCTTCGCAAAATCCCCGGTTTTCAGACCGGGGATAGGAACTCGCGGAATGTGTTTTTTGCTTCGGGGAGGGAGCCTCGGTCTTTAGACCGAGGGGTTCCACTGAGCAAAAATATATTGACGGATATTGGTAGTTGTGTGTACAATAAATACGAGGTAGAGTGTTTTAACCCGGTGCCGATAATAAACAGCTTTAGTTTTTAGGTGTTTTTTAAAAATGGGCAAAAAGGAGGCTGCATATGAGGATGAAGTTATTTGTTCTTTCAGTAATAATGTTCATTTTTTTGTTTTGTTCTTTTGTTTTCGCTGTTGAATTAACCACTTCAACGGTTCATCCCGCGGGGGCTTTTGATATAACGACTACCGTGATAAACTCAAACGGCACCGATGACGGAGGCGTTGATGATACATGGGGCACTTCGGTTCAGTCATTGAATTTCGGCAGTTTAAAGGAGGTTTCCGGTGTCGATGCGGCTACCGGCGCATGGGTGGTGTTTCTGCCGGCAAACAACAGTTATTTCGCTCTTGATTGCGGTTTTAGCGGCGGAGGGTATACTCCCGGAAAATCCATCTCGGTAAGTTATTCGACCGCTCCCGGGCCTAATGGTGATCTTTTGGGAAAACGAGTAGTATTGACTTATAAATATGTCACCGGTTCCGGTAAAAACACTACCGACAATACTCTGGCGGGGATTGATTCGCCCGATCTTATAAATAAGGCCAAGGTTATTTCCGTGGATCAGCTAAAAGAAGGTTGGTTACGGATATACGCCGGTATATATGACGGGAAGGATACTGCTCTTAAAGCAAAAGGTGCGACAACATTCAGCCCTGCGTCTCCCGCGGGTGATTATAAGGGGACGTTAATCATTGATTTGTTGTAGCCGTAAGGAAAAACTATCGAGCGAGGTAATATGATAAAGCTAAAAAAGATTGTATTTTTGACGAGTTTGTTTTTTTTATCCGCCACAATTTCTTCTTTTGCGCAGATACGGATAGACCGTGATGAGGTAAAATCAGACGTTTTACCGGGTGAGGAGTTATCCGAAACATTGATTGTCGATAATCTATCCAAAGAAAGTGTCGGGGTAAAAGCTTATTTCGGTGATTTTGAATTCGCGAGCCCTTTTGACGGGAGGAAACAATCTCTGCCTTTGGGATCGACCGCCCATTCACTGGCAAATTGGAAGATCAATATTTCACCCGCGGAGTTTACTCTTGCCCCTTCCGAAAAAAAAGAGGTCGTTTGTACTATTACTGTTCCTTCCGATATACACGGGAGTTATTACGGGGTGCTTTTGTTCGAGAAGGTTTCCTCCGGAGTTTTGGCCGGGGTTTCGACGGGAGTGGGGCTTATGGTGAGAGTGGGGTGCCCTTTTATCCTGGAGGCTAAAAATAGAACGGTTGATGTCAGTGTCGATGATGCCGGGGCTTCTGCGAAGGATAATTTGAGCTGGGTTTTTAAAAATACCGGCGATTCTTTGTTGATCTGCAAAGGGTTTTTAAACGTCATGAATTCCGAAGGGTCGGTCTTAGAAAGAGACAAAATCGAAAAGTTATGTTTGCCTGTCGCGGAAAGTAAAGCTTTTGGCATGAAATTCACCCGGCTCCCTGCGGGAGAGTATAGTTTAGTTATTAATTTGGATATAGAAAATTCTTCTCCTTTAGTCAGAGAAATCTTGTTTTCGAGAGAAACGGATGGTACCTTGAAGATTAAAGAGGTAAAAAACTAATTTTGCAAAACGCCGGAAAAAAAGGGGACGGTTCTATTTTTCGAATTCAAAAATAGAACCGTCCCCTTTTTTTTGTACCTGCCATCCGTGTTACCTGCTGTATAGCGTCTGGACCATGACCGGAGTATTGTTTTGTGCTAAAAATACTTTTTTGGTCGAGTCTTCTTGTTGTATCAGGGGGCTTGAGTTTTCATCCGGGTTGTTTTCTTGATTTGATAATGACTGCGTTTCTGCCGGGGATGACTGTGGAGAAACCACGTTTTCCTCCTGGATGAGCGGAGCGTTGAGCCCGGGGATAGCAGGCATTACGCATGAAACCTGGAACTCCTCCGCTTTTACCATACACGCGAAACTTAGGGCTACCATGAGCATGATTACGGTTTTGAGCATTGTGTTTTTCATTTAACCCTCCCGGAGTTATCCCTCCCGACTACTGTCGGGAGGGTTTTTATCTTCCGTGGCTGGCGGGTTTTTAAATTTAAACCCCATTAGGATGATTCGCGGTCTTTCCTAATGGGGCCCCCTCGGAACTGACCCCATGGCTGATGGCTTTATTCTTTTTTGTTGTGAGCAAGGCTTTCTTCCAGGATCTCCTTCAGTTTTTTGTCCAGATCCGCTTCGGATTTCAAGTTTTCTCCGGTTATCTCAAGACTTTTTGCAAAGTCGACTATCCAGGAGATAAGCTTGGCGCGCGAGAGCTTCAGGCCCGTGGAGAAGAGAGCGTCTTTCCCCACTTTATCCAGGAAATCCACCTCTTCGCGGTCCAAGAATGTCACCACTCTTTCTCTCTGAAGCGCCATAGCGTTCTCCTTTTACACACACAAAAAGCCCTGGCAACTGTTTGCCAGGGCTCACAAAGGGTACCCGATCATGTAACGATCGGGGGGATATCTTTTGGAATTTCCAAAAAAAAGCCCTAAGGCACGTTTACCTTAGGGTCTTTCTTGGATTCCCCTTTGGCAGTGCAGCCTCCCGACTTTTGTCGGGACTGTCACTTTGCGTCCCAGCATCACTGCTAGTTTGCCGTTTCAGTAGGAACATCTTATCTACAAGAGAAGTATAGCACACGGGTGTTAAATTTTCAAGCCGGATAAAAGCGATTTTTGTAAATTTATAAATTTACACACTACTCGTTGTTATTTCCGCATTTTATCTTATCTCACATCCCATTGATAATAAGCGATTTAAGAAAAATATGGGTAAAAAAAGGGGACGGTTCTAATAAAAAAAGGGGACGGTTCTATTTTTTTAATTCGAAAAAAATAGAACCGTCCCCTTTTTTTACGCCTCACGAAAAATTCGCTGAATTGTTGCGTTCGTAGCTTGAATCTGCCCCGTCCCCTTTTTTTAACCGAGGTGCGCTTCGATTTTTGTGATTTGCCGGGAGCGTATTTGTCCGGCATAGGGGGCAGGGATGGTGTCGGAATTTATCTCGATCGGGTTGCCGTTTTTGTCATTGAAGGCAATCTTTTTGACTGAGACGCCGTTTTTGCCGAAGGTGTTTTTTCTTTTAGGGTTATGGTACGTAAGGTCTATTTTTCCTAAAAACTTGAAAGAGTAGGTGTAGTCCTTTTTATCCGCACGAAAGAGCCAGTCTGCCAGAGATGGTGAGAGTTTCAGGTTCAGTTCTTTTGTTTTATTCAGGGTAAAAGGTTTTTTCCCCACGTTCATAAGAAGCCATATATTGATGAATTCCGCAGTGGACCCCGACAGGCGCGCTACAAAGCCGTTGCCGTGCATCTTTTTGTCCGGGAAGGCGCTGCTGACTATGAACGATGAGTTTTCCAGCGTACTACGGCCGTATTGGACCGGGGACTGGAAGGGGATAAGCGCGTTCTTGAAATCCGCATAGAATTCTTCGTATAGTCCGCAGCGCAGGATTTCCAGCAGGTATTTATATTCCATGTGCAGCCAGATGGATTCATTTTCAAGCCAACCGGGAGTGAAAGCGCGGCACCTGCCGATCTCCCAGGGCATTTCATTTAAGGGCGCAGTGACCTTGTACATCTTCAATTTTTTGTCGAAGAGAGGGCTTTCTTTGATGGATTTATACAACTGCCGGGCTTTGTCGATGTTATCGGTCAATTTAAGGGCGTGGACTTGCGCCTCAAGGAAAAAGGGTATTTTTTTCTGGACGAACTTAGTAGGCTTTATGGTTGATTCACCGGTAGTATCGTAGGCGGCGACTTCGTGAAAGAAATATGCGTAATAGATCAGTTTTTCTTTATCAAACGCTTTTTCCAGGCCGGCCTCGACTTTTTTCAGAGCGGAGGCAAGGATAGAAAGCAACTCCCCGGTGTCCATATCCGTTTCGGTGCCGCTTACGCCGAATTTTGTCTTCCGGCGGAAATCTTCTTTAAGGCTATAGCTGCGATCCCAATAGAGATAATCTTTATCTTGAGAGGTATTGTTCTGATATCCTTTGAGCAGTTCTCCCAGTTTACAGATGAAATCCCGCGTTTCTTCGGTAATCGGTATCTGGGGAGGCGCGTTGTCCTGTAGGATGTTCTGAAGGAATATGATCAACCTTTTTAACTCAAATGTCTCGCAGGAGGATGAACCGAAAAGGGCGGGGAGGCCGTTCAAGGCGTCAAACCAGTTCGGCTTATTGGCTTCCATCTCGATGCCTACTCCGAAAGGATCAAGGGATGCGCATTTATTGGCAAACAAACAAAGCAATTTATTGATCAAGGTGGTGGTATATATCTCGCCGGTACCGTATTCACGGCGCACGGTATTAATCTGAGATAAACGCTTGAGTATCATTTTTTCTTTTTCAGCGTCATGCCCGACTGAATGTAGCTGCCGGGGTTCTCCGTCCAGCAATATATGTTTGACCGAACGCGGGTTCACCGTTTCCGCGTTGTCATAGTACGTGAATACCTTTTTTTCAAAGACAAGTTCTTTGATCTTTTCCGGGTATAACTCAAAATAGGTGTCCAGTAAATCGAGGTTGTAGAACCAGTGGTCGGTCCAGAAGCCTTCACCGTGCACCGCGGTTTCTTCCCTGACCGCGGAAGTCAGGAGTTGGTTCAGGAATTCATCCTGCGGGATGCGCAGTTTTATTTTATTGTCTTCCATGAACAAAGCGACTTTGCCGGGGGTAAAAGATTTCTTGAGCACTTCCATAATGCGGGCACTGTCTTCCGGTTTTTCAACCAGTCCTTTGAGTTTTTGTTCGAATGCCGGTTCATCCTGCAGGTGGAACTGTACTCCTTTGACCACCAGGGGATTAAACCCGTCTGTCTGCAGGATATTAAGGAAAGAAATGATGTTGGCGTCTTTGACCTCAGGGTTAAACCAGATGTCATTTCTTCGGTTCTGGTTTATGTCCCGGTAGTTGCCGTTTCCCTGAGAAAAGAAGGTGGATTGCACCTGAAATTTATTGTAATCCCGTTCCAGGTCGCCGTGTTTCCTGGAATAAAGGTAGAAGACGGTCTGTTTTTGCCCCGTACCGAAAATGACCGGATACCCGCCACGCATGATATTGTCCAGATAGGTTTGTTTGGCGTAGAGGTCGAATTCCCGGGAGCTGCTGTGTGTGTGTATGTCGGATTGCATGTCTTCGATGATCTGTTTGTTGACTTGGGATTTATGCCTGAGATAACCGGGTTCCGTAATGCGCGGCACGCTTTCATTGAGCAGTTCATTGCTGATCATGTTCCCGAAAAGGGAGTAATAGGTTTTTTCTTCTCCCGGCTTTAAGGCCAGATTGATATAAGCAAATGCGCAGGGGGTTTTGCACTGCCGGATCTGTTCTTTGGGGTACGGAAAATTCTTCGTTGCCAGGTATTCACGCGGATATGAGAAATCGGTATGCGGCCCGAATATCGATTGCGGGTCGACAATGGGTTTGGTGATGACCGGCTTGCCGTTTTCATACATGAATCCAAGAAAAAAGTTACCTTGTTTTATGTGCACCACATGGGGCCGGTCTATGGGGTCGACATCGACTTTATAGAAAGGGACGTTTTTATCCATGTTGTCCACTTCCATCCAGGCTTCGATGGTGCGGGCCAGTTTTTTCAAAAAGAGATTATTGACGCCGTAGGGCACGATCTGCGGCACCCCGTCAAGGAACTGTATGGTTTTGGCGGTTTTAGAGGTGTTTTTCAGGGTGACGATCCTGACCAGCGCGGAGTAGCAGTCGTTGGGAATAGTGAAATATTCAACCTGTGTTTTGATCCCCAGAGTTTTATTCTCTTCCTCGATCCGCATATCGTACGAGGTTAGGGACATGCGGTTGGTAATATCAAATCCCAGGCTGGTAAATCCGTTGTGGAAGGGTTCGTAAAAAACAACCTTTTTTCCGGCGATTATTTTAATGAAACTGCGGAAGCCGAGGGTGGTCACGAACTGCCAGGCTTTGTTCGCCGGGTAGAATTCCAAAAGGGAATGGTCTTTGTCGCCCGTGCCGAAGCTGATGATGCCTTGCCCGCGGTTGACGTAAAATACCCACATGGGAATGCCGTATTTTCCGGCGATTCCGGGAAAAAAATTCGCGAAGGGGTTGGCGAAGTTGTAATTTTCGATCACAAACTCGCCGGTCTTATTCAGATAATATTTCGACTTTTTGTTTCCAGCCATGCGGAATATTTTACAATAAATTCATCTTTTGTCTACTACTTTTTGAAAAATATTTTTTGAAACCGGCTCAACTTTACCAGGAAGAATTTTAAGAGATAAATGTATCCAAATTCGCGAAAATCCCGGCCGCGATGCTTGAAATTGCGCTTTTCGGATAAAGTGGGGCAGTTGTTCCATAAAACAGTGAAATATAAACAAAAAGTGATGTAACCTTCCCGTATGCAAGTTTGTTTTTGTTTTGAGGTGGTTTTAGTTTAATCCCCTCCGCAAAATCCCCGTTCTTCAGACCGGGGATAGGAATCTGCGGAATGTGTTTTTTGCTTCGGGGAGGGAGCCTTGGCCTTTAGGCCGAGGGGCTCCACTTACAAACCTTTAAAAATAAAGACTTTAAAAATAGTTAAAAAATTAAAAAATTTTTCCATTGACTTTTAACGAGCTTTTATTTATAATACTCCTGTTTTAGGAGGAAAAAAATGAGACAGATTTTAGCAGTTGCTTTGAATTCCGAGGTATTGACTGAAATTAATCAACAGCTTGATCCTGCTTTTTTATCCCTCGAATCAGTTCTTACCGTAAAAGAAGCCTATAGTCGGATTGCCCAAAATAAATATACGCTTATCCTTTTGGGCAATATCCTGCCTGATATGGAGGATTACCGGGATTTTTGCCTGAAATTGAAATCTCAGGAAGAAACTTCAAAGATCCCCGTTATTTTATTTGCCTTTGCCAAGGAAAAGCCAAGTGATAAGATAGCGGCCCTTAAAAGCTGCCTGGTGAATGATTATTTTGGCCTTCCTCTTCCTATGGAAGAGATTATCGCCCGCCTGAATATTTTTATAGAGATCCGGCTTTTGCAGGAGGAACTTGAAGCCAAGAACGCGGTTTTGAAAAGGTTGTCCGTTACCGATGACCTTACCAAGATATACAACCGGCGCCATCTTATGGAGCGTTTGACTGAAGAAATCACCTGCATGAAACGCTACAAATATTCGGTTTCCTGTTTGATGGCCGATATCGACGATTTTAAAAAGATAAACGATAAATACGGGCATCCCAAGGGAGATCAGGTTTTAAAACAGCTGGCCACCTTGCTTAAGACCAATATCCGCTCGGTGGATATCCTCAGCCGTTACGGCGGAGAGGAATTTTTGATCGTTTTTCCGTTTACCGGAAAAGACGGGGTGAGGATAGCGGGGGAAAGGTTGCGTTCGGCGGTTATGTCCCATGTTTTTCCGGGCGGCAAAGAGTCTTTGAAGGTTACCATAAGCGTAGGAACGGCCACTTTTTCCCCTACCGATCCTGTTGATGTGAATGAGGTGATTAAAGTAGTGGACAATCAGATGTGCCAGGCGAAACAGGGTGGAAGGAACAAGGTGTGTTCTACCGTTTATTCCGAACTATATAAATCCTATAATTCAGGAGAGTCTGTGGATAGAAATTAGTAATCCCCCCATATCTATTCGATCCGGCAGGCCGCAAGGCCTGCCTTTTTTTATGGTCTGGAGTAAAAATGCCTGTCTCAAAGGTGACTGCCACCTTTGTTTCTTTGTTTGCCCATATCGATCCTCTGGATGTGAATGAGGCTGTTCGTGTTTTCGATGAAAAACTTTACCGGGTAAGCCTCTCGGGAGAGACCGGGGCTGTACAAAGTGTCACCGAAAAATGCCGGCAGCCTAAATCATTTGACTTGAGCTATAAAGGGTGATATTATACACCACAATGGCTATAAATAAAGAAGTGGTGGATCATGTAGCGTATCTGGCGCGTATTCAGTTGTCAGAGGAAGAAACGGGCAAACTTGCTAAACAGCTTGAGGGTATTGTGGCTTTTATTGATGCCCTTAAGGATGTTAACGTGGAGCATATAAGTCCCACCAGCCATATTTTGCCTATGCAGAATGTCTTGAGAGAGGATATTCCCTGTCAGTCCCTGCCTATCGATAAGGTGCTTATGAATGCGCCTCAGCCGGAAGGCGGTTTTTTCGGGGTACCCAAGATTATAGAATAGTGAGAAGAGAGAGATGGAGTTAGCAAAGTTAACCTGTCATGAGCTTCTTGATCTGATCAAGGACCGGAAGATTTCTTCAGAGCATATAGGTGATGATCTGCAGAAGCGGATTCAACAGAATGATCCTAAAGTGCGGGCTTATGTGCGGGGTGCTCAGCCGGGAGGGTTGGAGGTTTCTTCGGAGATCGACACTCAATCTATCCTGAAGGGGATACCGGTAACCGTTAAAGATAATATCTGTACCGAAGGCATGAATACGGAATGTTGTTCCCGGATATTGGAAGGGTTCAGGCCTCCTTATGATGCCACGGTGATCAAAAAATTGAAAGAAGCCGGAGCGTCTATTTTTCCGGTTAAGGCGAACATGGATGAATTCGCCTTTGGTTCTTCTACCGAAAACTCCCGTTTCGGGCCGACCCGTAATCCCTGGGATATTGAGCGTGTGCCCGGAGGTTCTTCCGGAGGGGCGGCGGCCGCGGTTGCCGCGGATGAGGCTGTGTGGGCTTTAGGGTCGGATACCGGCGGGTCTATACGGCAGCCTGCGGCTTTTTGCGGGGTGGTCGGGCTGAAACCAACCTATGGGAGGGTTTCCCGGTATGGATTGATTGCTTTTGCTTCCAGCCTTGACCAGATCGGCCCGCTTACCAAAGACGTCCAGGATTGCGTTCTCTTGACCGGTATTATCGCGGGGTATGATCCTCGAGATTCTACCTCTGTGGATGTGGAAGTCCCGGATTATACCAGAGCGTTGGTTAAAGATGTAAAAGGCCTGCGTGTCGGTATCCCCAAAGAGTATTTTGTAGAGGGGATAGACCCGGAAGTTAAAAGTACGGTTGAGGCTGCTATACAAAAATTGAAGGATTTGGGGATTATCTGCAAAGAGATCTCTCTCCCGCATACCAGATACGCGGTTCCGGTTTATTATATTATTGCCACTGCCGAGGCCAGTTCTAATCTTGCCCGTTTTGACGGGGTACAGTACGGTTATCGGTCCCGCGAGGGTAAAGCAAAAAACAATCTTATTGAGATGTATACTAAGACCCGCGGAGAAGGCTTTGGCCAGGAGGCAAAACGCAGGATCTTACTGGGGACTTTTGTTCTTTCCCACGGATATTATGAGGCCTATTACCTGCGGGCGTTAAAAGTACGCACTTTGATCAAGCGCGATTTTGACGATGTCTTTAAGGATTGCGATTGTGTGATCACTCCTACGTCGCCAACACCGGCGTTTAAAATAAATGAGCGGATAGAAGATCCTTTAAAGATGTATCTGTCGGATCTTTACACCATCTCCGCGAATCTGGCCGGTATCCCGGGGATCTCCATTCCCTGCGGTTTTACCAGTGCCGGCCTGCCGGTAGGCCTGCAGATTTTAGCTAAGCCCTTCGGTGAAGAAACTCTTTTCCGGGCGGCATATACGTATGAACAGAATACTCCGTGGCATTTACAAAAACCTAAACTATAATGAAATACGAAGCGGTGATCGGGTTAGAAGTGCATGTGCAGCTCAAGACCAGAACCAAGATATTCTGCGGATGTTCCACGGAATTCGGCAGAGATCCTAATTCGCAGGTCTGCCCGGTGTGCCTTGGTTTTCCGGGGGTCCTGCCGGTTTTGAACAAAACCGTGCTTGAGCACGCGGTCAAAGTATCGCTTGCTTTGGATTGCACGGTGCAGGAATATACTAAATTCGACCGGAAAAATTATTTTTACCCCGATCTGCCCAAAGATTTTCAGATATCTCAATATGACCTGCCGGTGGGCAGGAATGGTTTTTTGGATATTACCCTTGAAGGCGGGGAAAAACGTGTCGGTATCCTCAGGGTCCATCTCGAGGAGGATGCCGGTAAGCTTATTCATAAGGATGATGTCAGCCTGGTGGATTTTAACCGTACCGGAGTGCCGCTGTTGGAGATCGTCAGCCTGCCGGAGATGTATTCTCCCGAAGAGGCGCACGCGTATCTGACGGTTTTAAAAAGCGTCATTGAATACCTGGATGTCGCCGACTGTGATATGGAGAAAGGTTCTTTGCGTTGTGACGCGAACGTTTCCATACGCCCGCACGGGGAAAAGGCCTTGGGCACGAAAACGGAAGTAAAAAACATGAATTCTTTTAAGGGGGTCAAGGATGCTCTTGCTTATGAAATAGAACGCCAGATCGAGGCGGTTGAAAACGGCGAAAAGATCGTTCAAGAGACCCGCCTGTGGGACGCCAAGAACGGAAAGACTTTTTCCATGCGTTCCAAAGAGGAAGCCAAGGATTACCGGTATTTTCCCGAACCCGATCTTCCGCCGTTTATTACGACGCAGGAGCAGATCAGGAAGATAAAAGAGACGATCCCGGAATTGCCCCGGGAAAAAGCGGCGCGGTTTATCCGGGAGTACGGATTATGCGCGTATGATGCCGGGATCCTTGTTTTTTCCAAAGAGGACGCGGATTACGCCGAAGAATGCATCCGGCAATATCCCGGTGAGAATAAGAAACCGGTGGTTAACTGGCTGATCGGCCCCTTGTTTTCGGAAGCGAATACCCGTAATCGAGGGCTGGCCGCTTTGGGGATCCCGCCGGCGCGTCTGGCGGAGCTCATCGATTTTGTGCAATCGGAACAAATCTCTAATTTAACCGGGAAAGCCGTGCTTACCGAAATGATCGACACTCAGGGAACAGCGCCCGAGATCATCAAACACAAGAACCTGGTACAGATTTCCGATACCGGAAGCCTGGAAACGCATATAGAAGAAATACTGAGGGTAAACGCCCAGTCGGTGGAGTCGTACAAACAAGGAAAGTCCAATGCTCTGATGTTCCTGGTCGGCCAGGTTATGAAGAAAACGCAGGGCAAAGCCAATCCCAAAGTTGTGCAGGAACTGCTTAAGAAAAAACTGTCGTAATATTTCTACCCATGTGCACGGGGTTTTTGTGTTCATGTAACCCGGAGGGGGTCTCATGCGTAAGAAGCTTGTGATCGGTATTTTCATTGTCGCGGTTTGTTCCGTACTTGTGTATGCCGCTTCTCAGGACGCAAAACAGAAGAAGGAAGAATTGTTCAAACAGGTGGGATTGTTTTCAGATACCCTGGCTATCGTGGAATCTGATTATGTGGATGAAGTGAATTTCAAGAATCTCATCTACGGCGCTTTGAAGGGTATGCTTGCTTCGCTTGATCCCCATAGCCAGTTCCTTGACCCGGACACGTATAATGAATTAAAGGTGGACACGGAGGGGAAATTCGGGGGATTGGGCATCGAGATCACCGTTAAAGACGGGCTTTTAACGGTAGTCACTCCTATCGAGGATACTCCGGCCTGGAAGGCGGGGGTGAAAGCGGGTGACCGGATCGTGAAGATCGAGAACGATCTGACCCGGGATATGACCCTTACCGAAGCGGTAAAAAAACTGCGCGGCAAGCCGGGGGAGGCGGTCAAGATCACCGTGTTGCGGGAATCGGAAAAAAGGATCCTGGAAATTAAAATTGTGCGGGATATCATCAAGATAAAAGATATCAAAGAGGCCAAGATACTGGAAGCCGGGATCAGTTATATTCGCCTGGTGGAATTCAGGGAGAATACGGCTGTGGACCTGGATACGGCTTTAAAGAGGCTGGATAAAGAAGGGGCGAAAGCGGTTATTTTTGATCTGCGCAATAATCCCGGAGGGCTTTTGGATGTGGCGGTGGATGTTACCGGAAAGTTCATTGAAAAGGGAAAACTGGTGGTTTATACGAAAGGCCGCCGTCCGTCACAGAATCTCAAGTTCCTGGCGCGCTCCGCTTCTCCGGTGCTTGACTTGCCCATGGTGGTGTTGATAAACGAAGGGTCGGCTTCAGGCAGTGAGATCGTTGCCGGCGCCTTGCAGGATTACAAACGCGCTATTGTGGTCGGGGTCAAGTCTTTCGGGAAGGGGTCGGTGCAGACGGTCATTCCTCTGAGCGACGGTTCGGCGTTACGATTGACCACCAGTAAATATTATACCCCGTCGGGAAAAGAGATCCACGGTAAAGGGGTTATGCCCGATATCGTTATAGAAGAGGCCAGGATCGAAACCCCGCCGCAGAATGAAGAAGCAAAAACGCTGAAGCCCGCGGATGTTTTCGATCAAATGGAGAGCGAAAAACCGGAGAAGAAACCCGCAGGAAAATCAGCGGAGAAGCCGGAAGAGAAAAAGGACACCGACTATAAAAAAGATCTCCAGCTTGTCCGTGCAGTCGATGTTTTAAAAGCGATCATGATCTACCGTGAGAATGAAAAAGTAAAAAACCCGTAATCTCTCAAACAACATGTCGAAAAAATTAAAATTAGCGCTTGCCGTATTTGCCGTTTTTCTGGTGCTCGAGAATATCGTTGTTATTCGCCTGATGAGCGGCAGAAAACATCCCCCCCCGGTTAAAAAGCCGTCCGTCGGCGTGACGGTGAAAAAAGCACCGAAGAAACCGGTGATTTTTCAGGGGTATATTGCCATTGTGCTGGATGACTGGGGGTATAATCTTAATGAATTGCCGTTTATCGAAGAGATAAAATATCCTCTTACCATATCCATCCTGCCGTATTTGTCGTATTCAAAGACCATTGCCGAGGAAATGCACGCCCGGGGTTTCGAGATTATGCTGCATCTTCCGCTTGAACCATATGAGAAATTCAGGCTGGAGCAGAATACCATAATGACCACTATGAAAGAGGAAGATATTCTGGCTATCCTTAAAAAAGATCTTGAAGATATCCCATTCGTTAAAGGGGTTAACAATCATATGGGATCAAAAGCGACCACCGATGAAAAGACCATGGGCGTTATTTTCAAGGAGTTAAAGAAAAACAGGCTGTATTTCCTGGATAGTTTTGTGTCTTCGGAGAGTGTCGGCGCCGGGCTGGCGGAGCGGATGAATATTTTGTTTGCAAAACGGGATATTTTTCTGGATAATAAATCCGATCCCGAATATATCAAGACGCAGTTGTATAAACTCAAGACAAAAGCGAAGATGTACGGAGCGGCCATCGGCATCGGCCATGACCGGAAAACTACTTTGCAGGTGCTTAAAAAGGTGATGCCGGAACTCGAAAAAGAGGGCTATAAATTTGTGTATGTTTCGCAGTTGGTAAATTAACGATCGTATTGAATATTATGCTGGTACTTGGAATAGAGACATCCTGTGATGAAACAGCGGTTTCTGTGGTAGAAAACGGCAGAACGGTTCTTTCTAATGTGGTCAGTTCCAGCCTTCGTTTCCATAAGCAGTACGGGGGTATTATTCCGGAGATTGCCTTTCGCAAACAGTTGGAGACTATTACCCCGGTAGCGGAAAGCGCTTTGCGGGAAGCGGGTGTTGTTTTAAAAGACATCGGCCTGATCAGCGTGACCGACAGCCCGGGCCTTCTGGGCTCGCTGGTGGTGGGGATATCTTTTGCCAAGGCGGTTAGTATCGGCACCGGTATTCCTTTGTTGGGAGTTGACCATTTACAGAGTCATATTCTTGCCGGTTTTCTGGAAGAAAAAAAACCGCAGTTCCCGTTTACGGCTCTGGTCGTGTCCGGAGGGCATACGAGCCTGTATTATGCGAGAGATTTCGATCGTTTCCAGCTTATGGGGGCGACAAAGGACGATGCCTGCGGAGAGGCTTTTGATAAAGCGGCCAAGATCTTACAGCAGGGGTATCCCGGAGGCCCGGTTATAGAACAGTTAAGTAAAAAGGGGAATGCCGGCAGGATCCGTTTTAATTGTTCGAACAGCAAGGAACCGTATAATTTCAGTTTTAGCGGCATCAAGACCGCTGTTTTGTACTATGTTCATAAGCACGCGAAAAAAGGAGTATTATCCGGGCAGGGCGGATTTGTCTGTGATGTGGCGGCCGCGTTTCAGGACGCGGTTATTGATTCATTGGTTACTAAGTCGCTGGCGGCCTGCGCTTCGAAAAAGGCAAAAAGGCTGGTGATCGGCGGCGGGGTGGCGGCGAACGGCAGGCTGAGAATGGAATTTGCGCGCGCAGGAGCGGACCGGGGGATCGAAGTTTTTTTCCCTTCACGGAAGTATTGTACGGATAACGCCGCCATGGTGGCATGCCTGGGGTATTATCTTTATAAAAAAGGGCATACTTCGGATTTGAACCTGGATATTTCTTTCAACTAACAGAGGAGGCAGGGGGATGTTGTCGGATAAGGATATTGTTTTGCGGCTCGTGTTGTCGGTTGTCTTGAGCGGTCTTATCGGGCTCGAACGCCAGATCCACCGGCGCACCGCGGGTTTGCGCACGCATATATTGGTGAGCCTGGGTTCCTGTTTGATCATGCTGACCTCGTTATATGTGTTTGAGTTGTATAGGAATGTTGCCGGTCTCGACCCCAGCCGTATCGCCGCGGGGGTTATCACCGGTATCGGTTTTTTAGGCGCGGGAGCGATCATCCGGGGACGGGATGGGGTAAAAGAGCAGGAAGGCGTGCGCGGGCTGACTACCGCGGCAAGCCTTTGGATCGTGTCGGGGATCGGGCTTGCGGTAGGATGCGGTTTCTATAATGCCGCTATTTATGCTTCTTTTTTGGCATTGGTTATTCTGGTCTTTTTGAGAATAATTGAAGAAAAGGT
Organism: Candidatus Omnitrophota bacterium; assembly: GCA_041653035.1. Taxonomy (GTDB): domain Bacteria; phylum Omnitrophota; class Gorgyraeia; order Gygaellales; family Profunditerraquicolaceae; genus JAQTZX01. Next base: position 21,169 of record JBAZGE010000009.1, on the reverse strand, counting down.
TTTGGGAGGAAATTAGTTGACCGCCGGATAGGTTGGTGAACTGAGGAGCGAAAATGGGCGAGGGGAAACTTGTAACAGTCAGAGAAGTAGCGGTGTCTCTGGGGGTAACCGAAAAAGAGGTGTTGGACCTGGCGGATAAGGGATTATTAAAGATCTCCAAGGTCGGCAGCGGATACGTGCGTTTTAACCGGGAAGATGTAGAACGGGTAAAGAAACTGGGGGAATTCAGCGAGCACGTGCACCGGGTTTCGTTCAGGGACAGGGTATTTGATTTTTTCTATTTTAATGATTTTTATCTTTTTGCCTTTTTGATCATAGCCGTTCTGTTGTATATAATAGTGCGTCAGTAAACCCCGTTAGAGAACCCCGGTTCTCTAACGGCTGACGCCAACAGTGGCATTAAACCGCCGGCTGCTTTATAAAGAAAAGCCACCGATTGAAATCGGTGGCTTTCCCTAACGGGGGGAACACGGGGAGTTGTAAGCGATGATCGAACGGAGGATTCGCTTCAGGGTTTTCAGGCATATATTCAGGTACCGGAGTTTTGTGAAGAGTTTCGGGCACGCCGGTACGGGGATTATCTATCTGTTTCTGTATCATCAGAATATGCGTTTGATCTTTCTGATGGGTGCGGCGGCGCTCCTGGGGGGGGTATTTTTAAAATTGAGCGGTCATGAACTGGCGGCGTTGTGTATTACCATTATGCTTGTTTTCATGGCCGAGATATTCAATACCGCCATTGAGCTCATACTGGACATGGTAACCAGGAAATATCACCCTATGATCAAATTGGTAAAAGATGTGGCCGCGGGAGTTGTCCTTTTAGCGGTTATAAATGCCGCGGGTGTAGGCTGGATCCTGTTTGGAAAGAAAATATTTCATTTCTAAATGGAGCGGTATGTCTGAAGAGCGGGTAACCAGGAGGCAGAAAGACGTTTCCCGGCTGGTGCGCGAGAAACGCCGGCTTCAGAAGTACACGTTGGCCGCCACAAAAAAAGACTTTCGACTTGCTAAAAACACAATAAAATAGTATAGTATATTTTCTTGTCTACCTGTTACGAGCGGCATGTTTTTAACCGCTGTCTGCCGAAGGCGGACAAAAAGGAGTTGGATAAGAAAGTAATGTTGTTAAAAACATAGTAAAGATGTAGCTGTGGAGTAAGAAGATTTAAAAGTATAAATTTGGCGGAGTAGCTCAGTCTGATAGAGCACGCGGCTCATACCCGCTTGGTCGGTGGTTTAAATCCACTCTCCGCCACTAATTTTAGCGCTCAGTTAGGAAAATAGCTGGGTGGTTTTCCCGTTCTTTCCTAAAAAGAAATATAAGAAAAAGAACGGGATTTCGCCGTTTGAATAAAACGAGGGCGGCTCAAAAATCCACTCTCCGCCACTAAATTTTTCCAACTGATGAAAAGGGACGTTTCTGGTTTTAACGGATACGTCCCTTTTTATTGGATTTACCTTGGAAAATTATTGTTTTTAAAATCACCTATGTTATAATATAATCTATCCAAAAGGTAACTCCAGTAAAACCAAGGAGTTTAGTATTATGATGAGACTTTTTTTGTGCTTCGTTGTAACTCTTTTTTGTTTCTGTTTTCGCGTTTCCATTCCTCTTCACGCAGAGGAGAGTGCTCCTCTGGAAGAACTTTCTTCGCCGAAGCATCAATTAGATGAGATCGGGGTGTTCCTGGGGTATGGGGATTCGACCGTAACAGATAAAGATAAGTATCGTGTTATGCCTCTGGCTGTTCAATTGGGGGTTAGTTGTGATAAATACGGGCTGGGTTTTTCCGATTGGTTTGAGCGCGGGATACGCACTTTTTTTCACAAGGATTTTCGTCCGGCCGGACTTACCACGTTTATTTTTGAGCCGTTTTTGAGTACGGTTGTCAGCCCCGATAATAATATGGAAGCCGGGATGAACCTTCTTTTGCGCTATGCCTGGCCGGTTACTAAAAGGATCCGTCCGTATTGTTTTGGCGGGGGCGGGGTTATGTTCATAACTCAGCATTTGCGGGAGCAGTCGACGCAGTATAATTTTACCCCGCAGACGGGCGCGGGGATCGCTTTTTTGGTCACGGAGAAGACCGCGCTGAGCGTTGAATACCGCTACCGGCATTTCTCGAACGCTGATCTGAAAGAACCTAATGAAGGCGTGAACATAGATATGTTTTTTTTCGGGATAACCAGAGTGTTTTGATATGGAAGAAAAGGTGATGTCCAAGACTGCGTTGGTTATAGGCGGAAGCCGGGGTATCGGCAGGGCTATTGCTTTGCGGCTGGCCCGTTCGGGCTTTGATATCTGGCTTACCTATCATTCCAACCATGAAGCGGCGCAGGAAGTCTATTCTTTGATACGGCAGATGGGGCGTGCCTGCGAGTTGATGGCTTTTGACATTGCCGATCTTCAGGCGGCCAAAAACGCCCTGGAAAAAAGGTCCGAGGATAATCCTCCGGATGTCGTGGTGTATAACGCGGGGGTTACCCGTGATAATTTGCTGGTGTGGATGACAAAGGAAGAATGGGATACGGTCCTGCGCACCAACCTCGACGGTTTTTACCATGTTATTCATACGGTCATTTTCGCGATGCTGCGGGAGAAACGCGGGCGCATCGTGGTCATATCTTCCACTTCGGGGCAGATCGGGCAGGCAGGACAGGTTAATTATTCCGCTTCCAAGGCCGGGCTTATCGGCGCGGTAAAGGCGTTGGCCCGCGAGGTTGCCAGAAAAAATATTTATGTGAATGTGGTGGCGCCGGGTGTCATTGAAACCGAAATGTCCCAGGACCTGCCGAAAGACAAGATCCTGCCTCTTATTCCTTTGCAACGGTTCGGGACTGCCGAAGAAGTGGCCGCGGTGGTTGATTTCCTGTGTACCGAACCAGCGATGTACATCCATGGGCAGGTAATAGGCGTAAACGGTGGATTAGCGATATAACCCCTTCATGAAACAGTATAACGATATAGTTGTGGGAAGCGGAGTGAGCGGCATGACTCTGGCTTTGCTTCTGGCGATGAACGGGCGCAAAGTCCTTCTTTTGGAAAAGGCGCCTCAGATCGGCGGAAGCCTCAGGCGTTTTTATAAGCAGGGTATTCCGTTTGATACGGGGTTTCATTTTACCGGAGGATTTTCGCAGGACGGCGTCTTGGCCGATATGCTTGAGGTTGTGGGGATCCGCGATTTTTTGAAGCCTGTTTTTCTCTCGAAACCGGGAGCCAATCGTTTTATATTCGAGCGGGAAGGCGCGGTGTATGACTTGCCGTCCGGAATAGAAAACAGCTGTGCCGCTTTGCGGGCATACTTTCCGCGTGAATCAGCCGCTATTGACGCTTATTTTGCTTTAATGCAGAAAGTTTGCTATCAGACGATGACCCTTGACTTGCGTAAGATCGCGTTCACCCCGGAGGTTGTCGATGAGGATTATGTCAGCCTTGATGCGGTGTTGGATTCTCTGACCGCCGACGCGCGTTTGAGAGCGCTTTTGTCGGCGTATTGCATGTGCCATGGGACACAGCCGAAAGAAATATCCTTTGCCAATCACGCGCGCGTGGGGTCGGGATTATTTGAATCCGTGGCGCGCATAGAGCAGGGAGGAGATGCTTTTATCAGGGCTTTTCGCGGGCTCTTTGTCCGGCATGATATAGATATCCGTTGTAAGGCGTATATTGCCGAATGCGCCCGGGTGCAGGATGATTATGTGGGGGAGTTTGTATTGAATACCGGAGAGGTAATTCAGGCAGATGACTGTATTTTTACCATTCATCCGCATGGAATATTAAAGATCCTTCCTCAACGTTATTTGTCAAAGGCGTTTGTCGATCGGGTTTCTGCATATGAATCATCGATCGGATTCTTTTCTGTTTTTGGCGAGGTTAAGCAGGCTGATGTTGATGATTTCGGGCCGAGCCTTGTTTCGCTTTTCCCCGCCGAAGATATAAATGTTCTTCTTGATCCGGATTACGGCGGCATGCCGGCTTTGGCGGTTATCCGCAGTGTTGAAGAGGGGCTGGATAATCAGCGGCACTGCGTTATCAACGCTTTTGAACCGTCTTTTTATTCGCAGGTGCGGCAGTGGGCTGATTCCACGGTGGGAAAGCGGCCTCAAGCGTACGCGAAGTATAAAGCGCGTAAGGCCGCGGAGATAACCCGGCGCATCGAAGGCCTTTATCCGCAATACCGCGGCACTTTTACGGCGTTTGATGCGGCTTCCGTCTTAACGTTCAGGGATTATCTAAATTCTCCTGACGGCAGCGCCTACGGGATCAAACAGAAGATATCGCAGTTTAATTTGTTCGGGAAACTTCCTTTGCGTAACCTCTATGCCGCCGGCCAGAGTTCCGTTTTGCCGGGATTGGTGGGCGCGATGGTTTCCTCGTTCGTGGTCGCCCGCGGTATCGTGGGCAAAGAGTTATACAACGAATTTATAACCGGACATTTATGCAGTTAAAACGCGTGGTCATAACCGGAATGGGGGCGGTATCGCCTTTGGGTATGGGCGTTTCTTCGTTGATGCAGGGGATTGCCGAAGGCCGCAGTGCCGTTCGTTCCATGCCGGGATGGGAGGCGTATAAAGGGTTGCGCAGCCTGGTCGCGGCTCCCGCGCCCCTGGTGAACGAAAAGGATATTCCCCGGCAGGCCCGCCGTTCCATGGGGCCGATGAGTATTTTTTCCGTGCAGGCCAGCCAGGAAGCCTTGCGGGATTCCGGTTTTGATTCATCTCAGCTTGCTTCCGGCCGGGTGGGTTGTATTATCGGCTCTACCATGGGAGGCGCCACCAGTATTAACGAGGTTTTTGAGATCATGATCCCGAAAAAGGATCTTACGTTGTTGACCTCGATGAAATTCTTTCAGTGCGTGTCGCATACCGCGGCGCTTAATGTGGCCCAGTTTTTCGGTATCAAGGGCGTGGTTATGGCGACTTCCGCGGCCTGCGCTTCCGGCCTGCAGGCCGTGGGCGCGGCGTATGACCTGATCCGGCTGGGCAGGCAGGACGCGGTATTGTGCGGAGGGGCTGAAGAATTGCATCCGACGGTGACCGGTTCTTTCGATGTTTTATTCGCGACTTCCGCCGGGTTTAATCAATCTCCTTCAGAAACTCCTCGTCCGTTCGACGCGAAGCGGGACGGTTTGGTATGCGGTGAGGGCGCGGCGGTGATGCTGGCGGAAGAATACGAACATGCCCGCGCGCGCAAGGCGCGCATATACGGGGAAATTACCGGGTATCATACCTGTTCGAGCGGCCTGCATATCAGCCAGTCCAGCCGGGAGGCGCTTGCTGTTTGTATGAAAAACGCGCTGAAGAGCGCGGAGGTTTTACCTGCGGAGGTCGATTACATAAACGCCCACGCTACCGCCACTGTGCAGGGCGATAAGGAAGAGGCGGAGGCGGTCAGGGATGTCTTTAAAGATACCGTTCCGGTGAGCAGTTTGAAAGGGTATTTCGGGCATACGCTCGGTGCATCCGGAGCGCTCGAGTTGATCGCAACCTTGATGATGATGAAAGATGGTACTTTGTGCCCTACTCGTAATTTAACCGAGGTTGCCGAAGATTGTAAAGGGATCCGGCATCTGCAGAAACCATTGCAAAAAAAAGCGCGCTGTATCCTGAAAAACGCCTTCGCCCTCGGCGGGCTGAATGCGGCTATGGTTGTGCGCGCGCTGTAGGGATTAGGCGATGGGAGAAAATAAAAACTTAGATAGCCTGACTTTTAAATACCGGGAGGATTTATGACCGAACAGGATGTCATACGTAAGACCAATGAAGTGTTCGAAGAGTCATTTGAGATAGGGAAAGAACGGTTGGTCCCTGAGGCGCATATTTTTAACGATCTTGGTTTGGACAGCTTGGATATAGTCGACCTGGTGGTGGCTTTGCAGAAAAAGTTCGGGGTGGTTATCCGCAGTGATGAGCGCGTGCAGAAAATCCGCACGCTGGGAGATATTTATCAGTTTATTGCGTCTCTCGGGCAAGAGAGGACTGATAGGAAAGATGCGTAAGTATGGCGGCGGGGATGTTTTTGAGCAAAGTGTGGCTTAATACTTGGTTGTTTTCGTCCTTTGTTGTTTTTACCGTTGTATACACGCCGATTTTTGCGGTAGTGGTTGCTGCCGGCAGGTTGTTTTCGCCGGGCCGCGTTACTATGCGGCGTTTTCGCAGGGCTGTGCGCCGGTATGGCAGAGTCTTAGTGTTTTTCCTGCCTCTGCCTTTCTTGCGGGTTGTCTACCATGATAAGGGTAAGGCGGATACTCAAGACAAGGGGCCGTATGTTATAATCTGTAATCATCGTTCTTCCTCGGACCCTTTTTTAATGGCTTGTCTTCCTTATGAAGTAGTGCAGGTGGTCAATGACTGGCCGTTTCGTCTGCCGTTCTTAGGAGCGTTCGCCCGATGGGCGGGATATTTGAGCGTGAAAGAGATGCCGCCGGAGGAATTCGCGGCGCGGTGTAAATATTATCTTGAAAAAGGGGTGTCGCTGGTTGTTTTTCCCGAAGGCACGCGTTCCGGCAACCGGCGGATGGGGCAGTTTCACGGCGCGATTTTCCGCGTGGCCCTGGAAATGCCGGTGCCCATAATACCATTATGCATTTCGGGCAATGAGGATAAGCCGCCGAAAGGCTCCGTGCTCGTGAATCCCGGTGTGATCAGGATAATTAAATTGCCCGCGATCGGGCCGCGGCAGTATGCCGGATATGCTCCGTTTAAACTGAAGAACCTGGTCCGCGATATCATAGTTCAAGAAACCGCGATTATGGACGGTCAATGATGAGAGATTTTTCGATTTATAAAAAAATTGAGTTTCAAGCCCCGGATTCGATCCGTAAAACGCAGGAGGCCCTTTTCCGGGAACATCTGCGGTATTGTTCCCAAAATTCCCCGTATTACAAAAAAATCTTTTCGCGCCGCGGGCAGTGGTGGCGCGGTTTTACCCTGGAACGACTGCCTGAACTTCCGTTTACCGATAAGTCCCGGCTTGAAAAATATAATGATGTTTTCTTGGCCGTTCCTCCGCGTAAGATCGTGGATATCGTGCTTTCCAGCGGGACTACCGGGCAGCCTACGCGTATCGCTTATACGGAATCCGATTTGCGGCGCCTGGCTTATAATGAAGAACAGTCTTTTCATTCATGCGGAATGACCGCTGAGGACCGGGTCCTGCTGACCTGTACCATGGACCGTTGTTTTGTGGCCGGGTTCGCCTATTTTTCCGGGGTCAGGGCAATCGGCGCAGCCGCTATCCGCAACGGGTTGAATTCCCTGGAAAGCCATTTTGAGACTATCCGACGGCTGCATCCTACGGCGATCGTGGGAGTTCCCACGTTTTTAAAAAAACTCGGCCAGTATCTGCGCGGCCAGGGCGTGAAAAAGACCGGGGTGCGTATGCTGGTGTGTATCGGTGAGCCTTTGCGCGGCGCGGATATGGATTTTCTTCCTTTGGGGCGTGAGTTGGAACGGTTGTGGGGAGCGAAAGTGTATTCCACTTATTCTTCCAGCGAGATAATTTCCTCCTTTTGTGAATGTACTTCCCAGAAGGGAGGACATCTGCATCCTGAACTGGCGGTAGTGGAGATTATCGATGAATCGGGAAAGCCCCGGGAAGCGGGATTTACCGGGGAACTGGTGGTAACGCCTCTGATGATCGAGGGAATGCCTTTGATCAGGTTTAAGACCGGCGACATAAGTTTTCTTATCCCGGAACGCTGCCGCTGCGGCAGGAAGTCTGTACGCTTGGGGCCGATCTTGGGCCGGAAACAACAGATGATGAAGATCAGGGGGACAACCGTATATCCTCAGGCGATCTTTTCCGTGCTGGAAGAGACCGGCCGGGTGGCGGAGTATTGTATTTCAGTGCGGCAGGAGAGCATCCTTTCGGATGCCGTAACCGTTCACGCCGCAGTGACGGATAAGGATTGCAGCGCGGCATATATCCAGGAACAGCTTCAGGCGCGCCTGCGCGTGCGTCCGGATGTTATTGTGGAAGAAGAAGAGATGCTTCGCAGCCGGGTGTACCCCCAGAAATCCCGCAAGCCGGTGCGTTTTTTCGATTACCGGAGGTAAGAGTATGATTACGTGTCGTCCGAACGGCATCACCCGGTTCGAGTTTTCACAACATGAAATAGAGGAGACCATGCGCGCCAAGCGCCTGCTTTCCATGGAAATAGAATTCAGCCTGCGTTGTAACCTGCGCTGCCCGTATTGTTATGTTCCTTCAAAAGAACACCTTGAAAATGAGTTGAGTATTGAAGAGGTCCGCGATTGTATCCTGCAGGCCCGGGATTTGGGCGCGCGCAAGATCATTATTCTGGGAGGAGAGCCGATGATGTATCCCGGCATCATGGAACACATCGCTTTTATCCGGGAGAACGGGCTGGGAATCGAGCTTTTTACCAACGGGTATTATATCACCGAGGTGAACGCGAAAAAACTTATTGATCTGGGCGTTAATGTGGTGCTCAAGATGAATACTTTTAACGAAGAACTTCAGGACAAGCTTACCGGATCAAGAGGCTCTTCGCTTTTTATGCGCCGGGCTCTGGACTTTTTTAAGAAAGCCGGTTATCCGAATGGGAAGTCGTTTTTGGCGGTGAGCACGGTCATCTGCCGGGATAATATCGATGAACTTTTGCATATGTGGCAGTGGCTGCGGGACCAGAATATCCTGCCTTATTTTGAGATCATCACTCCGCAGGGCAGCGCCCGGCAGAATGATTGGCTTGTTCCGGACATGGCGAAGGTCAAAAAACTTTTTTTTGACATTGCCGAACTTGATAAGAGACGGTACGGTAATCATTGGGAACCTCAGCCTCCATTGGTCGGAGGAAGGTGCCTGCGCCACTGTTTTTCCTGCCTGGTCACCTCGCAGGGTTTGGTGATGCCTTGTGTGGGAGTCAATATTCCCATCGGCAATATACGCGAGCGCACGCTGAAGGATATTCTGGCGGAGAGCGAGGTTGTGCAGGATCTGCGGGATTACCGGCGCACGATTAAAGGGCCGTGCCGTTCCTGCGATAAATCTCAGGAGTGTTACGGCTGCCGGGGAGCGGCGTATCAGTTGACCGGCGATTATCTGGCTTCGGATCCTTTGTGCTGGAAAAATGATTCGTGCCGGGATCAGATCGATTATTTGCCCATGCCGGTTGATGAAATTGTCCCTCAGAAAGAGCCGATGAAGATAGTACAAACTCTGGAAAAGATAGGAGAGCGCAGCGCGGAAATTACGGTGGAGGTGAGAACCGGTATGCCGTTCGTGGACAATAACGGTATACTCGACGAAGCCGCGTATCTGGAAATGATCGCGCAGGCCACCGCGGCTATGGGCGGTTTTAAACAATACGGCGCCGGTAATAAAAAACCCGAGGGGTTCCTTTTAGGGGCGCGGCAATTTCAGGTTTTTGCCGCTGCCTGTGTGGGAGATGTTTTAAAAGTTTCGGTGTTCAAAGAGGCGAAGTACGGCGATTTCGGGATTATTAAAGGCAGCGTGCGCAGTAACGGCCATGTGCTGGCGCAAGGAGAGATAAAGATCTGGCATAATATGGCGGATGAGGAAAATGGGGGGATACTATGACGGCTCGGATATTGTTTAGTATGGTTCTGGCCTGGAGTCTTTTCGGCAGCAGGACGGTTTTCTGCGCGCAGCCCGTTGAAGTGAGTGCGGATGTCCGGGGGGTGATTGCCGGGCTTACCCGTCAGATGCAGGAGGTGGAGACTGTCCAGTCCGATTTTGTCCAGGAAAAAAAACTTCAGATCTTTGACCAGCGTATTGTTATGGAAGGGACGATGTATTTGCAGAAACCGGACCGATTTTCCTGGCATGTGCAGAAACCCATGCGTTATGTGATGATTATGGATAACCGGGTTATGCGCCAGTGGGATGAAGAAAGCGGCGCTATTCAGCCGCTGGTTTTTGACCGGAACCCGTCATTGGCGGCGGCAGTACAGCAGATACAGCAGTGGTTCTCCGGTTCGTACGAAGCATTGGGCGGCGAATACGATATTTCTCTTCTTTCGGAAGATCCGGTCACGCTTTCTTTTTCTCCCAAAACAGGCACTGTTTCTTCCTCCGTGATCGAACGGGTAGTTGTTGCTTTCCGTTCGGACAAGAGGTATATCGAACATATCGAAATATACGAGCGGGGAGGAGATAGTACCGTTTTGACTTTTACCAATACCGCAGTTAACGCCGCCATACCTCCGTCCGCCTGGAGGCTGCGCGGTTCTTAAATTCCGTAAACGATTTTTCTGTTTTTGATTATGGATATTCTTTTTCAGTATTATTCCCGTCTTTTTGACGCTGTCAGGCGGTACCGGTTTGTTATCGGCGGTATCACCGCGGCGCTAATCATACTTTCCGCGGCCGGAGTTTTTTTTATCCGTTACGATAATGATATTGCGAGAATGCTTCCGGCCGATCAGGCGCTGGTCAGGATCATGGGGTTTTTCCGGGAGGCGCATTTTTCCGACAAAGTGATGCTTGATGTGCGTCTGGTTGATGAACGGGCAGGAGAGGATGCGCTCCACGCGGCTGTTGATTCCATCAGCGCCGGTTTGACCGATTCTTCGTTTGTCAGGAAAGTAACCGCGTCTATAGACCAGCCGGAAGTCATGAGGCAGATACCCGCTTTTTTCGGATATCTCCCCGGGCTTTTTTCCGTTACTGAGGCCGGCATGGTACAGGAGCGTTTGACTTCTGAAGGAGTCCACCGTTCCCTGGCAGGTTTGTGGAGGCAGGCGATGATCCCGGGCGCTTCTTCGGGAACCTCCTTTGCCCGGATTGATCCTTTGGGTATTGCCGCTCCGTTCTGGCGGAATCTTGAACAGCTTACCGGCGCGCTTGGATACGAGGTGCTGGTGCGGCGTAATCATCTTACCAGCAGGGATGGAAAACACGCTTTGATCATCGTTGAAACTCCCGTTCGCATGACCGATGGTTTCGGCTCACAGCGCCTGCTTGCGTATCTGGAACAGGCAACGCGGGTTCTTCCGGAAGGTATAGCGGTGGATGTGATCGCCGGGCATCGTCATACCGTTTCTAATGAAAAGGTGATCAAAGGCGATGTTGCGCGCACTTCAATTGCAGCGTCGCTGGTATTTTTGATCATTTTCGTTTTTACCTACCGGGATCCCCGGGCGATAGTTTTTTTCATTATACCTGCCTGCGCCGTTCTGGTGGCTATAAATTTATGCGGGTTAATTTTCGGCCGTCTTTCCGCATTTGTAGCCGGGATGGGCGCGGTGATCGTGGGTATAGCAGATGATTATGGTATCCATGTGTATACCGCGGTGCGGGCGGCGCGCAGACGGGACGCGGTCAAAGATGTCGCCCGCCCTTTGCTGGTCGCGGGGTTGATCACCATGAGCGTTTTCGCGGCTTTCTTTTTTTCGAGCGTGGAGGCTTACCGGGAACTGGCTTTATTTGCCATTATCAGCATTGCCTGCTGTCTTTTGTTCGTGTTATTCCTGTTTCCGTATCTGATCGATCTTTCTCTGGGAAGCGTTATGGCCGTTCCTGCCGGAGGGCGTTCCCGGAAAGTATTGTCTGATAAAGCAGTGCTGGTGTCCTGGGCAGGGTGTTTGTTGATCTGCGGATTTTTGAGTACACGGGTTACTTTTTCAAATGATATGTCCCGTTTTGACGGTTCCGAGGCTTCGATACTTTCCGCCGAGCGGCGGTTTGAATCCGTATGGGCGGGGAAGAGCCGTCCGGGATTCCTGGTTGTATCCGGCTCGGATATGGAAGATGCCTTGGCCGTTAATGAGCGGGTGTTTGCGGAGGCCGAACGCGCGGCCGGCAAGGAAAATATTTCCGGTATCGCCGTTTTACTTCCTTCGAGCCGCACGCGGCAGGAGAATGCGCTGCGCTGGAAAAGTTTCTGGTCTGCGGATCGCCGCGCCCAGGTAAAGAATCTGCTTCAGCAAGAAGGGGGGAAATATGATTTCTCCGCATCTGCCTTCGAGCCGTTTTTGCAGAGTATAGCCGTGTCTTCCGATGTTCCGCCTCAGCCGCCGGCGTTCGTGCAGGAATTGAGCCGGCGGTTTATCGTATCCGGGGAGCATGAAACGTTTGTTTTTTCTTCTTTTCGCGACCAACCGCGGATCGCGCAGGAAATACAGCGTTCTATCGAGGGTAATCCCCGGGTTTTTGTGGCATCCCGGCGGGCTTTGGAGAAAGCCATGGCTGCTGCGGTCAACCGTGAAGCGCGGCTCATTGCGTTTGCGGCCGTCGGCGTGGTTTTTTTGCTGACCGTTATTTTACTGAAGGATCTTGTCATGACCGTCATCGCTCTTTCCTGCGTCGTCAGCGCGTTTCTGGCCATGGCCGCGGGTTTTGTGATCGCGGGAGTTCCGGTAAGCGCTCCCGCTTTGATCGCGTCTATGGTCGTGGGAGGGTTGTGTATCGACTATGGGGTTTTTATGCTCTACAGCTGTAAGCATTCTTCGGATACCGAAACCGCCAAAGCTATATGGGTGTCGGTATTGACTACGCTCGCGGGCGCGCTTTCATTGCTGGTCGCGCGGCATCCGGTATTGTTCACTATCGGTTTTACCCTGAGCGTGGGGTTGTGCGCCGGCTGTATTGCCGCGCAGGCTGTGGTCCCGGTTTTATACCGGAGGTTTACCCCGTTAGAGAACGCGGGTTCTCTAACGGGGTTTGTTTTGGATAAAAAATGATTGTTGAACGGGCAGATGGCGCTCCATAACACGGGTTGTGTAGGCGAACGGCCGTTCGCCCCCCTGCGGGAAATAGATTAATGGTTAAAAAAAATTTTCAATGGGTAATAATTTTTGTTCCGGTATTTTTTATGGCCGGGTGTGCGCGGCTTTCTCCGGGAAAGGCGGTTATCCCGGAAGCCGTTCGTGTGGAGGAAGAACTGTCCCGGCAGTCTTTTGCGAAAGAGCTCCCCGGTAATTTTACCGTTGTGAGCACGGTTGTTTTTAAGTATAATTTCCTGACTTTTTCCGCTCTGGGTATTACCAGGATCAATGAGGCTGCAAAAGAATTCGACGTAACCGCGATGACCCCGGTGGGAGTGAAACTCATTGAATTAAGTTCCCGGAACGGCGCTCTTACGTGTTCCTTTGCGATGCCTGAATTGGCCGCTCGCGGGGATATCAGCCGCGCGGTAAGCGAAAATATCGAGCGTATTTATTTTTCCCGGGTGCCGCCGGAGGGAACGCAGTCCGGCAGGCGGGGGAGGTTCATGTTTTTTTCAGTCCCTTCCGAAGAGGGTGTGACGGAATATTTTTTCGGCAAGGAAAAAGAGGATACGGTGTTGCTGCATAAACGGTTTTTAAGCGCGGGAAAACGGATCTGGGATGTTTCTTATAATGGATATTTCCGGGATAAACAGGGCAAGGTGCATCCGCGGAATATTGTGTTTATCCATCATGCCTATTCATACCGTTTGTTATTGCGGGTAAAGGAACTTCGTTCATGAGCGTGCTTCGCCGGGAGATACAAAAGTGCATGTCTGATTGGGAAACCGGGGCTGACCGGGTGATCCGCGCTCGTTTTGTATTCCCGGAAGATTTTACCGGTTTTCAGGGGCATTTCCCGGAGCGCCCGGTGGTCCCGGGAGTGTGCCTGGTACAGTCGGTTCTGGCCATGCTGGAAAAATGGCACGGCGGCCCCGTGCGCCTAAAGGAGATCTCCAACGCGAAATTTTATTCACCTTCCACCAGCGGCGAAGTACTGGAAGTTACTTGTAGTGTCAAGGATAAGACCGATAAAGAGATCCGCGCGGATGCCGTGGTCGCGCATCGTGGAAAAAAAACAGCCGAGATCCATTTGACCGCGCAGTGTTTCTATCAGCTCGACAAACGTAGCTTTATCGGTTGGATTATTTAGTTTGTGAGTACAATAGCTCACGAACTCGCGAACACACGAACACACGAACACGAGAAGAGAACACGCGAACACGAACTAATCTTCTAAACGGATGCTTAAACAACAGGAGTAGAAATGCGGCGAAAAAAGGGTAATTATTTTGCTCCCATACCGGGCGCTCCGGCTCCGGTCACCGTCAGCCTTCAGAGACGGGTGAGTTTCAGCGAGGTGGATCCTATGGGGATCGTATGGCACGGGCGCTATCCGCAATATTTCGAAGAGGGGTTTGCCGCGCTGGGAAGGATGTGCGGGTTTTCTTATCAGGATTTTTATCGCGCCGGACTGCGCGCTCCCATCGTTCAGATGCACATCGATTATTTCGCTCCTCTGGTGCTGGATGAGGAGGTTATTATTGAGGCCGGTTTATTGTGGAGCGAAGGGGCGCGTATCCATATTGAATACGCGCTGTATAAAGAAAACGGCACTCTGGCGGCGGCCGGTTATACCGTGCAAATGTTTACCGATGCGGTCAGAGGAGTTCCTCTTTTGGTGTCGCCTCCGCTTATCGAAGAATGCCGAAGGCGCTGGAAAAAAGGAGACCTGCAGTGCGCGAAGAAACGGCGGTAATAACAAACGTTGATATTTGGACAGCCTATGGCCGCGGCATTGAATGCTGTTGGGAAGGCCTCCTGAGGGGGAAAACCGCCATACAGCCCTGTACCCGTTTTGACACCGGGCATTTCCCGTCGCGCATGGCCGCGGTTGTCGAAGGCATAGGATATGGCGGAAAATCTTCACTGGTGATGCAGATGCTTGTTCCGCTCTTGGAATCAAATAAGTCTTTACTGCCTTCTGATGCTGTTCCGGTGCTGGCTTCCACTACCGGTGAAATAGATCTATTGGAGAAAAATGTTTTCGAAGGGACCGGCGGCGCCGTGGAAAGCGGGTTGGGCGTTTTACTGGAAAAGTTAAAAGCGGTTACCGGTATCAAGGGCGGGGGTTTTGTCGTATCCAGCGCGTGCGCCTCTTCCAGTGCCGCTCTCGGGTTTGCCGCCGGCTTGATACAGAACGGCAAACATGATTGTGTATTGGTAGCGGCGGTTGACGCGGTGACGGAGTTTGTTTTCTCCGGATTTTCTTCGCTTATGGCCCTTGATCCTGAGCCTGCCAAGCCGTTTGACAGGAAGAGGGCCGGTTTGAGCCTGGGGGATGGTGCGGGTTTTATTCTGCTGATGAGTTGTGCCCGAGCACAGCGGGAAGGCAGGGTCGTGATCGGAGAAATAGCCGGCTGGGCAATGACCAACGACGCCAATCACATGACCGGCCCGAGCCGCGATGGGAGCGGTTTGAAATGCGCCATACAGAAAGCTTTGGAGAGAGCGGACGTATCTGCCGGAGACGTTGGCGCTATTTCCAGTCATGGTACGGGGACTGTGTACAATGATTCCATGGAAATGAAGGCTTATGCCGGTGTTTTCGGCAATCCGATGCCGCTTTATTCAATAAAAGGGGCGGTGGGGCATACCATGGGAGCGGCCGGTTTGATCGAGACCGCGATCGCTCTGCGGGTTTTACGGGAGAGGGTAATTCCTGCAACGATAGGTTTGAGGGATGCCGATCCCGAGGCGCAAAACTGGGTTTCCTTAGAAAAAAGAAAATTGGAAAAAAATGTTGTGCTGTTGAACAATTCCGGATTCGGCGGAGTGAACGCGGCATTGATTTTGAAAGGGTAATATACTGTGATGAATTGTAAAAATAACTCTTTAGTGAAAGGATCGGGATGGATCAAGGAAGGATCCTGCGGCTGTCCCGGGAAGAACAAGGAATGGCAGTATACTGATGTGCGCTCTTTATGCGCGCATCTTCTTGCGGATTCCGTGCTTGCCTATCCTATTGATAATTTCGGGAGGTTTAACCGCGAGTCCCGGCTGGTTGTTCTTTCGGCCGCCCTGGCTTTATATGATGCCGGGATTGTATATGCCAGGGACAGGAAGCAGGATATCGGGATAGTGGGGACAAGTGCGGACGGCTCCCTGTCATCGAACTTGGATTATTTTCGGGATTACGCTTCATGCGGCAGGACTCTGGGCAGGGGGAATTTTTTTATCTATACTCTGGCCTCAAGCCCGCTCGCGGAAACCTCGATACATTTCGGCTTGCAGGGGCCGCTGGTATTCCTGCGGCATGCGGAGGATCCGGAAGAAAAAATGCTGGCCCAGGCAGAGTTTATGATTCAGAACCGGGATGCGCGCGTTTTGCTGGCGGTGGTTTTTGATCCTCAAAAAGCGGCCTGTTATTATTTATCGGGAGACAAGACGTGAAGATACACCTGGTTTATCCAAAATGGCCGAAATTGAAACATCAGCCGGATTTTAATCTTCCGCCGCACGGCCCGGTTTGTTTCGCGGCGGCTCTGCCGCGCGATGCAGGGATCGTCTTTACCGACGAAAATGTCGAGCCGCTGGCGATGGATGATACGGCTGATCTGGTCGCTATATCCTGCATGTTGACCTGTCAGATATCCCGGGGGTGGGAGATCGCCGATGAATACCGCAGGCGCGGCAAAAAGGTTATTTTCGGCGGGATTGCCGTTATGCTGCATGCCGAGGAAACCGCGCGGCACGCGGACGCGGTTTTTCTGGGCGAGGCAGAAGGCAGGATGGAGGCGGTGCTGGCCGATCATAAGGCCGGCAGGCTGAAAAAGGTGTATGATTTCCTGCGTGACTGGCCCGACCCCGCGCTTATCGGCCCGGCGCGCCGGGATATTTTAAAACAACAACTTTATAATTTCCGCGGCGTGCAGATGGTGGATCTGGTGCACGCTTCTCGCGGATGTAAATTTAATTGTTTCCCCTGTTGTACCCCTTATCTGGGAGGAAGGAACTTCCGCCCCCGGCCGGTTGAGAAGTTCATAGATGAGATCTCCGGGATCAGCAACAACAGATTGTTCATCGTGGATAATTCATTGTCGCAGGATGATGGCTGGGAAAAAGCGCTTTTCAGGGCCATGATCCCGCTGAAGAAAAAATGGGTGTCTCATCCCATTAAGGACGATGATGAGATACTGGACCTGGCGGTTAAGGCCGGATGCTGGTATGTCTATCAGGCTATCGTGGATACCTCGGATTATATGCGCAGGCGGATCAAACGTTTGAAGGAACGGGGTATCGGCGTGGAAGGGACGGTTATTTTAGGCACCGACGAGCATGACGAAGATTACATAAAACGGCTGGTTGATTTTCTTTTGGATATAGAATTGGATCTCGCGGAATTTACTATCTTGACCCCGTTTCCTCATTCTCCCATACGCGCGCAATTAGAGAAGGAAGGCAGGATCATTCATAATGATTGGCGCCGGTATACCGCCGGAGAGGCGGTTTTCAAGCCGGCAAAAATGTCCCCGGATCAGCTGGAAAAGATGTATGATTACGCCTGGGAGACTTTTTATTCTCAGAGTAGCAAAGAAATTAAAATGGCACAGCTTTACTTAAAAGTCATCCAGCGCGAGAAAGACGACGGCACGTACCGGCAAGCTCGTTTGCGGGCCAGGCCCCTTGACGCGCCGCTGAAAAATCCATGAAAATATTACTCATCTCCGCCAATATCGCCGCTACCCCGTATCCGGTGTACCCGCTTGGCATGAGCGTGATTGCCGGGGTTTTGGCGCGCGCCGGGCACGAGGTGCGGCAGTTCGATTTTCTGCAGGAGGATAGATCCCCGGAGTCTTTGAAAAATACGGCCGCGGAATTTCAGCCGGCCTGGGTCGGGATATCGGTGCGGAATATAGACAATGTTAATTGCGCCAACGAACAGCGCTATATCGACGTGGTCAGGGATATTGTCGGAGTTCTTAAGTCGTCAGTCAACGCCCCGGTTGTGTTGGGAGGCACGGGATTTTCGGTGATGCCGGAAGAGATACTTGCCGTCACCGGCGCTGATTACGGAATCGTGGGAGAAGGCGAGGAACTGGTTGTTGAATTCGCGCAGGCCTTTGCCGCCGGGAAACTTCCCGCGGAACGGATCTCCCGCGCGCGCCGCAGGCTTTCCGGAACGTCTATTGAACCGGCGCTCTACGACCCGCGGATCATGAAGTTTTACCGGGCCAGCGGCAATATGGCCAATGTTCAGACCAAACGGGGATGCGTTTACAAATGCGCGTATTGTACCTATCCGGTGCTTGAAGGAGAGTTTATCCGCGCGCGCAGCGCGTCCGCGGTTGTCGATGATATCCGGGGGCTTATTGAAGAACACGGGATCAAATATCTTTTTTTTACCGATTCCGTTTTTAACGATGATGAAGGATATTATATTCGTGTTCTTGAAGAAATGCGCCGCAGGCGGGTGTCGGTTCCCTGGACCGCTTTTTTTAAACCCGACGGCCTCAATGAAGAAGCAGTGGCGCTTATGAAAGAAACCGGGCTGAAGGCCGCGGAAATAGGCGCGGACGCCGCCACCGATACCACGCTCAAGGGTTTGGGTAAGCATTTTCGTTTTTCCGATATCGCGGCGGCCAACGATATCTTTGTCCGCAGCGGCGTGGCGACCGCGCAGTATTATATGTTCGGCGGACCGGGAGAGACGGAGGGTACCGTGCTCGAAGGCATCCGTAATATCCTGAGCCTTCCCAGGACCGTGTCTTTTGTTTTTATGGGCATCCGCATTTTGCCCGGCACGGCATTAGAAAAGATCGCTCTTTCGGAGGGATTGTTGAAAGCCGGCGCGCCGCTTCTTGAACCGGTGTATTATATAGCTTCGTCAATCGGCCGGATATGGCTTGAGCGGGTTTTGCGCGAGTCGTTTGACACCGCGCGCAGCGTTATCTTTCCTCCGGATAAATATGAATCCACTCTGCAGTTTTTGCATAAACTCGGCTACGCCGGTTCTTTATGGGAAATGCTTCTGGATGAGAAAACCTTGTCCCGCCGCAACCGCGCAAGGAATGTGTCGGCTAACGGGATAATCGACAACTAATACATGCCCGAGATCACGCTTGACCGGATTTGGTGCGTCATTCCCGTTTATAACAACGCCGCTACCGTGGTGAAGGTGGCGAATGAGTGCCGGAAGTATGTCCCCCGGGTGTTGGTGATTGATGACGGTTCGACTGACGCGGATATTGCCGGATTGCTGCGGGGAAGCCCTGTACAGGTCCTGAGCCATGAGTGTAATCTCGGCAAGGGCGCGGCATTGAAAACCGCGCTTTCGTACATCCGGGAACAACAGGGGCGTTTTATGATCACGGTTGACGCGGACGGCCAGCATCTTGCCGGGGATATCCCGCGTTTTCTGGAGGCGCTCGATGATCAGACCCTGATCGTAGGCGCGCGGGATTTCAGCGTGAGTAATGTTCCGGCTCGGAGTAAGTTCGGCCGCGCGTTTTCAAATTTCTGGCTGAGGGTGGAAACCGGCGCGGTGCTGAAGGATACACAGAGCGGTTTCCGCGCCTATCCGGTAGATCTCCTGGAACGTTTATCGGTGCCGGGGAACCGGTATGATTTCGAGGCTGAAGTCCTTACCAGGGCTTCCTGGGCAGGTCTTAAACTCGCCGGTGTTCCCGTGGGGGTATGGTATCCCAAACCGCGCGAACGCGCTTCCAGTTTTCGTCCGTTTGTTGATAATCTGCGTTTGACCGTGTTACATACGCGGCTGGTGTTCAGGCGTTTGATCCCTTTGCCTCACCGGCGGCTGGTCAAACAAACTCCTTTATCCGGTTACGCGGAATTCATCCGCCATCCGGGGATATTCATGCGCGTCCTTTTGAAGGAGCATGCCACTCCCGCGGGACTGTCCGCCGCCGCTTTTGTGGGCGTGCTTTTCGGGGTATTGCCGCTTGTTTCATTGCATACTCTGGTTATCCTGTATGTGGCCGCTCGTTTACATTTAAATAAGATAATGGCTCTTGCCATTCAGACTATCTGTATGCCGCCGTTTGTGCCGGTGGCCTGTATTGAGTTGGGGCATTATATCCTCTATGGGACGTGGCTGACCGAGGTTTCCTGGCAGGCTGTATTCGGGGATATTCCGAAAAGATTATGGGAGTGGTTCATTGGTTCGCTCATACTTGCTCCGTTTTTGGCGGTTTTGATGAGCGTGATCGTTTTTTTTGCCGCCGGACGGATGCAGAAAAAAGAGCGGACTTTTGCGGATACCCAAGAGCGTAAGATCGTCGTCCGCCGCAGGGGAAATGTTTTGGGTTTTTGGTTTTTTAAAACCCTGGTGCGTTTCTCCGGTTTGCGCGGCGCTTATTTTCTTTTGTACGGCGTGGCCCTGCATTACGCGTTTTTTGATCCTGCGGCGCGCAGGGGAGCGCTTGCGTATCTGCGGCGCCGGTTCCCCGGAGCCTCGGGAGTCAGGCGTTTCGGACAGGTGTACCGTCTTTTTGTCAGCCAGGGGCAACAGTTGATCGACCGCTATGCCGTTATCAGCGGAGCAGTGCAGTTCGACCTGCGGCTGGATGAACCGGATACGCTCAAACGCCTCTGCGCCGACGGAAAAGGGTTTATACTTCTGGTTTCGCATATGGGGAACTGGCAGATTGCCATGACCGCGCTGGCCGATATCGGGCGGCCGGTGTATCTGCTCATGCGGCCGGAGGATAATCAGGCGGTAAAAGAAAACCTGAAGATCGATCAGAAGAATGAACGGATAAAAATTATTTCGCCCGAAGGATATCTTGGCGGGGTGGTGGAGGTTGTGAACGCTTTGAACGCGGGCGGGGTGGTTGCGATCATGGGAGACCGGCCTTATTCTTTTGAATCATTAGAAGTTTCCTTCCTGGGTAACGGGGCGCGTTTTCCCTACGGGGCATTTGTTTTTGCGGCAAGCGGTCATTGCCCGGCGGCGGTTTTGTTTGCCGCGAAAACCGCGTATAAGAGTTACCGGGTGCGCATACAGCGCGTGTTTGAGCCGGTTTTCGAGGGGCGGGATAAAAAAAAGTGCCTGCAAACGTGGCTGGAAGAATACGCCGGCCTGCTTGAGGATTTTGTGAATGAATATCCGTTTCAATGTTTTTTGTTCCATGACATCTGGAAAAAAGGAGAGTAAACTATGCCGGATACAAAAGAACAGGAATTAGCGCAGATACGTAAAACGCTCAAAGGGCTTCTGGTTTCTCACCTTTCGCTGGAAGGCGTCGTCCCGGAAAATATCAAGGATGATGAGATACTTTTCGGCGAAGGGCTTGGTTTGGATTCTCTGGATGCGGTAGAGATTGTGGTTCTTTTACAGCGCAACTGGGGCCTTGAGGTCAGGGATATGAACCAGGGCAAAAAAATATTTTATTCCGTGGATACCCTGGCGCGATACATCCAGGAAAACGCGAAAAAATGAAACGTAGTCTAA
>JBAZGE010000008.1:0-47136 GCA_041653035.1 Candidatus Omnitrophota bacterium | reverse complement strand
CCGGATAGACGGGCAGGAGATTATCGGAGATGCCGTGGATGTAATGAGCTTGCGCAAGAAGGTGGGCATGGTCTTCCAGCGTCCGAACCCGTTCCCTCTGTCGGTTTATGAAAACATTGTTTTCGGGCCGCGTATCCATGCGGATATTTCGAAATCGGGGCTCGATGAGATCGTGGAGAAAAGCCTGCGTTCAGTGCTTTTATGGGATGAGCTTAAGGATAGGCTGAGAAGATCCGCCCTTAATTTGTCCCTGGAGCAAAAACAGCGGTTGTGCATTGCCAGGCTTGTAGCCGTGAAACCCGACATTTTGCTTATGGATGAACCCTGTTCCACGCTTGATCCGCAGTCGACCCAGCGGATCGAAGAATTAATGCGTGAACTTAAGAAAGATTATACTATAATAATCGTAACCCATAATATGCAGCAGGCGGCGCGTATTTCCGATGAAACCGGATTTATGCTTTTGGGGGAATTAGTTGAATTCGGCCCGACTGCACATATTTTTACCGCTCCGGAGGACCGGCGCACGGAAGATTACATAACCGGAAGATACGGATAAAACGCAGGGGCACGTGCCCCTACGTTATAAACAGGAGATTGTGATGGAAAGACATTTCGACGAAGAATTGAAGAATCTGCATAAAGATATCCTGAAAATGGCGGTTATGGCCCAGGAGTCCATATTCAAATCGATCGAAGCTTTGCAGAACAGGGATAACGGGGAGGCGCAGAACGTTATAGATACCGACGACAAAATAGATGAACTTGAACTGGAAATAGACGAACGATGCGTGGATTTGATCGCCCGGCACCAGCCTATGGCCGGAGACCTGCGCTATATCACCACCGGGATGAAGATAAACGCCGAACTGGAACGTATTGCCGACCTGGCCGTGGATATTTCTCAGCGTGTGCTGGAACTGGTGGATAAGCCGGTGCTCAAGCCGCTTATCGATATCCCGAAATTATCGGTTATCGCCCAAAATATGGTGCGCGATGCCATCGATTCTTTTATTAAAAAAGACGTGGATCTGGCCAAAAAGACCGTACTTTCCGATCAGCAAGCGGATAATCTGCGTAATCTTGTGCAGGATGAATTAATAAATGATTATATGGCGAAAGATTGTTCTACCGCTCTCCGGGCGGTTCCGCTCCTTTTGATCGCGCGGTATCTGGAACGTATCTGTGACCATGCCACCAATATCTCCGAAGATGTGATATACATGGTAAAAGGGAAGGTGGTCAAGCACCATTCCGAGGAATTGTCGTAGTGCTTGCATTTTTTTTGGAATTGTGCTAACCTGACGGTATGACGGACCGGATATTCCAGATAACTTTTTTGATATCTTTTTTTGCCCATTCTGTTGTTTTATTCGCTAATTCCGGCCTGCAGTTCCATTCCCGGGACAGGAGGGAGGTTCCCGTAGAGATAACCTATGTCCGGAACAAGGCCCCGGAATACAAGGAAACTGTTCTGTCCAAAAAAGAAGAAAGATTACGAATGTCCGCCGCGCGGATATCCGTCAAGAACATGCCGCCGCCGTTTATAAGTAAAGAGGACATGCTTAAAAACAACAGCACGATGCTGTCCCGCAAGGCCGATTTTGTCAAACCCACGGTCCCGAAACCCGATATTACCGCCGTCAAGAAGAAAATAAACCTGCCTCCGGTTGATCTGAACAAGATAGATAATCCTTCATACCTGGGTTATTATCAGATCGTTCGGGAAAAGATCCGTCGTTCCGCTTATCAGAGTTATACCAAGACTGAAACAGGGGAAGTGTATTTGACTTTTCTTATTGCCAGGAACGGTTCGCTCGTTGATGTCCGCTTGAATTCCGAACGGTCTTCGCCGAGTGTGTACCTGAAAGAAGTGGCTTCTCATAGTATTCGCGTAGCCTCGCCGTTCCCTTTGTTCCCCAAGGAACTGGATTATCCACAGTTATCATTTAATGTCATTATTTCGTTTGAGATCGAATAATATAATCAAAAGTTTGCCGATAAGAAAATGTGGATTATTCTAAAATGCAGCTAAGTATATATCCGGAAAATGTTTAAAAAAATAAAAGAATTTTTTACCACAAGAAAGCGCTTTCATAATTTTATTGACATATTGGAAAAATATGATATACTTAAAATAGAAGATGGAGGAGAACCGCAGCCACGGCTTCCTGCCAAGAAAATTTTTACGGAACAGGGAAGATATATCGCCACGGCTTCCTTGCAAAGAGGCATGGCTGCCAGGCAGTTTGAAGATAAAAGGCGTTTTCCCCGGGTGCAGTATAAAACTCCCTTACGATATCAAATCAAAGGGCAATCCCAATTTAGAGACGTTAAAACGGCAGATTTAAGCTTGGGCGGTTTAAGTTTTACCGACGGTTCTTTTTTACCTCTTAATACGCCGCTGAAGCTTGAATTAAATTTACCGTATAATAAAACGCTCAGGTCTGAAGGGAGAATAGCCTGGACATCGGCTTTGCCCCATTCAGACAGCTATCATTTAGGAGTGGAGTTTTTAAACACGAACCGCCGGGAGCTGGCGTATCTGGATAAATTATTGAGTAATCAAACGTCTTAATCACGAGGATAACACCATGGCGGCAGAAGAAACGAAACAAGAGGAAGTTGAAAAACAAACGAATTGCCTGGGGTGTTCAAAGCCCCTGAAGAAATTAAGGGTTTACTATCGCGACGGGAAGTTTTATTGCACCAAGAAGTGCTGGGTCAAGGCAAAAACTTCAAAAAGTAAAGAAGGGAAAGAATAGAGAAAACAATGTCATACGATCGTTCTGACAGAAGGCAGCATCCGCGTTTGCAGCAGCAGCTTCCTCTCTCGGTAGCGGCTAACGGGTATGATTTTTCTACTACCACGCAGAATATAAGCTGTGCCGGCACGTATTGCACCATTAAGAAATATATCCCGCCGTTTACCAAGCTGAAAATTAAAATGAGCCTGCCTTGCCTGAAGAAGCAGAAACCGCAGGAAGTTAAATGCTCGGGCGTGGTGGTGAGGACCGATGATGAAAGCAACGGATATTTTAATATAGCCATTTTTTTTAACGAGATCAAAGAAAATCCGCGCCAAAAGATCGCCGACTATGTGCACGGCTGTTTAGCCGGCCCCGCCCTCCAAAGTTGAACCGTTTGATTGCCGAATAACGTAAACCGCTGACCGCGCACCGTAAACCTAATAATAATTTTTGACGGCTGATTATGGGAATCGTTACTGCGTATCCACCGGTTAAACTCATTGTTGGATTTATCTTTAACGACGATAACGTTTATAGAAAAGTTAAGGCAATTCTGTCGAGGCGTTTTGGCGCGATCGACTTCGAGAGCGGCGTCATCCCGTTTCGCTATACCGATTATTACGAAAAAGAATTCGGCAGGGACTTGAAACGCTCCTTTGTGAGCTTTAAAAAATTAGTCCCCCTTGACCGGTTAGCCCGCATAAAAATCATCACCAATTCTATCGAACATTCGCTGGCCGTAAAAAACCGCAGAACAATCAATATAGACCCGGGATTCGTGGACCTGGCTAAGCTGGTGCTTGCCACTACCAAGGATTTTTGCCACCGTATATATTTGAACAGAGGGATATGCGCGGAGGTGACCCTTTTTTACAAAGGTAAGAGTTTCCGGCACTGGGAGTGGACATATCCGGACTACCGGACTCCTGAATATATCGCAATTTTCAACCATATACGGGAATTGTACTCGAAGCAGTTAAAATGACACAAGTACACAAAATCATCGGATAATTTTACCAACAGTTAATTACCGGTGATCTTGTGCCCTTGAGATTTTGTATGTATCCATCCTATCTCGAAACCTACCATAATGGTACTCTCTTCAAAATAGCCGAACAGGCATTTGCCATGCTCGGATCCTGCGTTTTGTGCCCCCGGCAGTGTAAAGTTAACCGGTTGGAGGGTGAAACAGGGGTGTGCAAGACCGCCCTCACCCCTAAAATCTACAGCTATATGGCACACCATGGCGAAGAACCTCCGATTTCGGGGACAAACGGCTCAGGGGCCATTTTTTTCTCCAATTGCAGCATGGGCTGTGTCTATTGCCAGAATTACGAATTCAGCCAGTTGGGAGGCGGCAGGGAGGTTGATAGTGAAGAATTAGCCGGGTTCATGCTGGAATTGCAGTCTCTGAAGTGCCATAATATCAATCTCGTTACTCCCACTCATGTTCTGCCGCAGATATTGAAAGCCTTGCTTATAGCCATCCCGAAGGGTTTAAAGATTCCTCTTGTGTATAATACCGGGGGATATGAACGAGCGGAAGTTTTAAAGTTTCTTGAGAGGATAGTGGATATTTACCTCCCGGATATGCGCTATGCGGATGATCCTATGGCGCGTACTTATTCATGTGTGGAAGATTATCCCGGGTACAATCAGGAGGCTGTAAAAGAGATGTACCGGCAGGTTGGGGGAGCTGTTTTTGATGACCAGGGGATCCTTACCCGGGGTATGGTTATCAGGCATTTGGTGCTTCCCGGCAATGTTTCCGGGACAGAAAAAATAATGCGATTTATCGCGAAAGAGTTGTCCAAAGAGTCATACATCAGTTTAATGAGCCAGTATAATCCTTACTATAAAGCCGCGCAATTACCGCTGTACAAAGATATTGCCCGCCGTTTGAGCCTATCAGAATATCAAGCCGTCCAACTGGTTATGGAGAAACTCGGCCTGGAAAACGGCTGGTTACAAGAATCCCACGGCCTTGAAAAACTCGCCGGAATCCATATAAAACCTCGCTAACCCGCCTTTTTACCATTCTTTTACTTTATCTCGTATTTCTCCTTTTGATTTTGAGGTATACTTCATGAATTCTACCGTATATACCGACGCGCAAAAGAAGGAGTATGAAGCATATTTCAAGATAACGAAAAAGAGCTGCCTGGTGCCTGGAAAATAAGGGAAACAGCCATTTTGCAATTTTTTTACATATTTTTGACCGGTTGATGACAACTCAGTATTGATTTTATGGTATATTTTTATCACCGAAAACAAAAAATCGCCATAAGAAAGGGGGGAGGAATAATATAAACGGCATTAGCAAATAAAGTTTTGCAAAGAGGGATGAGTATTTAGGGTAAAGAATGAGTTCCTGTATAGTTTGGGCGCTCGATATTAATGGGGGGGGGAAAATGAATAAATTAGGCGTAGTTTTAGGCGTGATTTTTTTGTTCACTTTTTGTGTTTTTGTCAACAGCGGGTTTGCTCAGGAGGGATTAAGCACGTATGAGATTAACAGTGCGAATACGGAAGAATTGGCTACGTATAATGAGAATACCGATCCGAATTTCACGGTAGGTACAAGTTTAATCGGTGATCCGGAAGGACTGGTTACATATACTGAAGATCCCAGCCCAACTCCTACGTCGGAAGATTTGACTGATTCTCCAATTCAGACTCCGGAAGGTTTGGCCACATGGCCATATAATGAGAATACCGATCCGAATTTAACGACAGTTGTGCCTGTCTCCGAGAACGTGGAAGGCTTGGCCACGTATACTGAAAGCACCGATCCGAATTTCACGGCAACTGCGGCCGTCTCCGAGAACGTGGAAGGTTTGGCTACGTATACCGAAAGTACCGATCCGAATTTCACGGCGGTTGTGACTGTTTCCGAGAGCGTGTCCGGTTTGGCTACGCTGCAAAAATGTACCGGTTCCAATTGTACGGTAGTTGAGCCTGTAACCGCAAATACGGAGGAATCGGCTACGGCTGTTATTCAACCTAATCGGGCAATGCAAATCGGAACAGGGATTACTGAAAACAGCAATAGTGTTCAAGTACGGATAAAATAAGGTTTTTCAACTTTGTTGTTTCCAATCACAGGTATCCATTCCGGATACCTGTGATTTTTTTAATCCCCTCCGCAAAATCCCCGGTCTGAAGACCGGGGATAGGAACTTGCGGAATGTGCTTTTTGCTTCGGGGAGGGAGCCTTGGTCTTTAGGCCGAAATGTTTTTCCTGAAAAAATAATAAAGTGTTTTTGGAAATTTTTGTGATAATATCAATACTATGAAAGAAGGCGTTATGCGCAGATTTGAGTTCACAAAGCCTATATATATATTCCTGTTCGGGATAATGGTTGTTTCTCTTGCGCTCATGTTTTTTTTGGCCGGTATTGCCGTTAATCATGAGAAAGAGACCGCTTCTCTGGTGAGAAATATCCAGGTGAATCTTCGGGAGGAAATGGCATCTGTTATTTTAGACGTTGCTGTTGAATTTCTTCAGGTTGAACGGGACCTCTGTGTTTCGGCGGTTTTTCCGTTAGATTCGTATGGCGGGGATCATCTCCTGCAATGGAAACAGCGTTCTTCCCTGGTGGGGATCCCTTTCCGGGTATCTGCCGGGAAAGAATTATTTCTTCCGCCGCGGGATAGTATTATCTCGGTGGAAGGATACGATTTTTTTGTTAAAAACTCGCAGTTCTTGATTGATAAGGCCGTAATCCCGGTATTCAAAAGTATTGCGTTGGAATACTCTGATGAAATAGATTCTGAATTATTGAGAATACGGGAGTTAGAAAAATCAGTTATCGAAAAAGAGGCTATGCGGTCAGCAAATCCTTTGGGGGATGCAGCAAACCCGTTTAATCCAATCGATTATTTACGGGTATTTGATGGTCAGTTTAGTCAGGCCGGTATGGGGTTGAATAATGATCTTATTGTTGATACGAAGGATCCTTATATTACCGCTTATGCGGAACTTTTACCAAAAGCGTCTGAAGTCCTTCTGAGACGCCTGCCTGCACTTGATATATTTGACGATTTCGGCGTTATTCGCAAAAAAATTTACCGGCAGGCTGCTGCCGACGGGAGAAATATTTTTTTAAAAGGAAAACCGGGCAAAAAACCGGTATCACCATTTTTTTTAGATTCGAAACTGTATGGTCTTTCCGAATTTATATCGAAACCGTCAACCTTCAGCCGTATCATTGATCGTAATAATTCCGGGATAATTCCTCGTATTATCGGGGGGAACCTTAACCTGATTTTCTGGAAGAAAGAGTTGAACGGCGATATTACCGGATGTTTGATCGACCGTTCAGCTTTTAAGGAACGTATAGGGGCGATATCTTCCGGGCATATCTCGCCTTACGACAATGATTTTGATAAACAGCGGTCAATCGATTATTCAATATGCATTCTTGACGAGCATGGGATTCCGTTGGGCGCCCATTCTCGGAGAAAGTTTCGCGATTGGAAGCATCCTGTTTATTCCCGGGAGATCAGCGAAAAAATCCCTTATTGGGAAGTCGCGGGGTATCCACCGGGTAACTATGTTTCGGTTCTTTCTAAAGCCCGCATGACGGCGCTGATCTTATGGATGCTCGCGGCCGGCTTTTTGATGTTTAACGTGGTTGGCATAACGCTGATTTTTAAGTCTTTATTCGGAGAAATTAAAATCGCCCGTCAGAAAACGACATTTGTGGCTAATGTGTCTCATGAGCTCAAGACACCGTTGACTTCCATACGGATGCTTACGGAATTGATAAAAACCCGGCGTCAGATTGATGAAAAAAAGAAAGAAGAATACCTGGATATGGTGATTTCGGAAACCGAACGGCTCACCCGCCTTATAAACGATGTCCTTGATTTCTCCGGTTTGGAACGGGGAAAGAAAACGTTTAATTTCCGCGCAATTAATATTGTTGCGTTATGCAAGGCTGTTTTTGAAATACAGAAAGTACGGCTTGCGCATAACGGGTTTGAGGTACGGTTTATGTCCGAGTACGATGAGCTGAATGTGAAAGCCGACGAAGAATCGCTGGTACGGGTGATTATCAACCTTCTTTCAAACGCCGAGAAATATTCCGCAGAAAAGAAAGAAATTGCGTTGGAACTTTCGAAGCATCATGGTTTCGCCTTGATTACAATATTCGACAGGGGGATCGGTATTCCTTTGGAAAAAGCGAAGGACTTGTTTAAGGAATTCTCCCGGGTGGATAATCGCCTGACCGCTAAAGTAAAAGGCGCGGGATTAGGCTTGGTTATCGCGAAACATATTGTGCTTGCGCATAAAGGAGATATTCAGTATTTTCCCCGTGACGGGGGCGGGAGTATTTTTCAGATAAAAATACCGTTGGTGAACTTGTGAGGAATATATGAAAGAAAAGATTCTTGTGGTAGAAGATGAATTGCCTATTCTTATCGGCCTCGTTGATCTGTTGAGCGGGGAGGGGTTTGAAGTGATTTCCGCGAGAGACGGAGCGGAGGCTTTGTGCAAGTATGCGGGCGAGAATCCGGATTTGATACTTTTGGATGTTATGATGCCGGAAAAAAGCGGTTACGATGTCTGTAGAGAGATCCGCCGTAAGGATGATATCACGCCGATATTGATGTTGACTTCAAAAAGCCAGGAAGTGGATAAAGTTGCCGCTTTGACTTTAGGCGCGGATGATTATATCGTAAAACCGTTCGGGATCAATGAGCTTCTTGCCCGGGTCCGGGCGGCTTTAAGGCGCACTCAGGTAAAGCCGAAGAACAGGGATGACACCCCGATAAGCTTCTCGGATATTTATATTGATCCCAAGACGCTCAAAGGGAGGAAGTGCAAAAGTGAATTTCCGGTTACCTTGCGGGAAGTTCAGTTACTGCAGTTATTTATGAAACACGATGGAACGGTGCTCGATCGTTTTACCTTGTTGAATGAAATATGGGGGCTTAATCATGAGGGGACCACGCGCACCCTTGACCAGCATATCGCAAAACTCAGGCAAAAAATCGAAATAAATCCCGCCAATCCCCGGTACATAGTGACAGTGCACGGAGTGGGATATCAGTTTTTCTCAAGACCAAAATAGTTTTTATTCATGAAAAGATCATGGGGAGTTCGGATTTTACGGTTTTTAAAAATGGTCTTCTTGAAATTTATCAGGCTCAATGACAGCCCGCAGAGGATATCTTTGGGGTTTGGGCTGGGCGTTTTCCTCGGTATTTTACCGGGAACCGGGCCGGTCGCCGCTTTAATATTAGCCGCTTTGTTCCGGGTAAACCGCGCCGCCGCCTTGCTCGGAAGCCTGCTTACCAATACCTGGTTGAGTATCGCAACAATTGTCTTGTCAATCAAATTAGGCTCTGTTATAATGAACAAGAATTGGGTGGATGTTTATGCCCAATGGCAGTTATTTCTCAGTCAGTTCCAATGGCGGAATATCCGGGAAGCGGCTTTTTTGCAAACAGCGGCTTCGGTTGCCCTTGGGTATCTTTTGATCGGTTTTTTGTGCGCCGCGGGAAGCTATTTGTTGCTGCTGATCGCGTTTACGCTGAGGAAAAAATATGAAAATAAAAACCGAACTGATGTTCCCCTCTGACCTGAAAGAGGAAGCGGTCATTTGCTCACTTTGCAAACAATTCGAGGTTGTGGTGCAGATACTGGAGGCTTCGTTCTCCACCGATACCGGGTGGGCAATATTGATTTTTGAGGGGACAGAAAATGCGATCAATAGCGCTTTTGAATTCCTGAAGAAAAAAGGTGTTAGATTCGAGGAAGTCCAAACGCAGGCATAACGGGACAGGGCCCGGCCTTGATCCTTACAGAACTGGGGCAACTTTCTTGGGGAACGGAGAGTTGCTTTTTTGTTATAACGCAGATGAGCTTAGACAAGAAGCTTAACCGGGGAAATATATATTCGATAGCGCTGATTTTTTTTCTGCTTATAGCCCTGGTAGTCGTGGGCAGGCTGAAGGCGGCGATCCTTTTTTATAATCAGGGCGCGAAATATTATAACCGGGGTTTATATACAAAAGCTGAGGCGTCATTCAAATGTTCTTTG
The DNA here is from genome assembly GCA_041653035.1 of Candidatus Omnitrophota bacterium. Classification (GTDB taxonomy): domain Bacteria; phylum Omnitrophota; class Gorgyraeia; order Gygaellales; family Profunditerraquicolaceae; genus JAQTZX01. The sequence goes on along the minus strand of JBAZGE010000008.1, from coordinate 37,334 downwards.
ATACTTAATGCAAGAGCCGCTATTACCCATAATACTCTGGGCTCTGTGTACGTGAAGCTGGGGCAGGATGAGAAGGCGATTGATGCGTATCAGAAAGCCATCAAATTTGATCCCCGCCGCGTAAAAGCGTACATCGCTTTGAGCGATATTTACCTGGAACGGGAAGATTATGAACAGTCGATCGATGAGTTAAAACGTGCCCGGGAGATGGCGGCGGAGGATGATCCGGAGATCAAAACCGCCCTGGAATTCGTTTTTTTTGAATATATGTCCGATTGCCTTAATAAGGGAGTGAACGCTTTTCTCGCGGGCGATAAACAGAAGGCGTTTTCTTTGGTGCGCACCGCGCTTTCGGTCCGGCCTGATTTTGCCTACTCTCATTATACGCTCGCTTATTTTTATTACACCGATGCGATCTTTACCGAAGCTGAAACGGAATTGCGGGAAGCGATCAGGCTGAATCCCGAATTTTATTTTTCCTATAAACTGTTGGGCGATATTTATTTTAAAAGACAGGAATACGAAAAGGTGATCGGGGTTTACCAGGACGCGTTGGTTCGAAATCCGGAGAGCTCCGTGCTTGAAAATGACCTCGGTTTGGCTTTTATGCAGTTGGAGCGTTATGAGGAAGCGATCCCGCATTTGAAAGAGGCGCTCAGATTGGATCCGGGAAATTCTAACATCCGCTACAGCCTGGCCAGCGTGTACCGTGACAGTAAGAGATATGATGAAGCGGTCAATGAATATAGCAGGCTGCTTGCCGATAAGGGGGAATTTCCCAACGTCCATAATGACCTGGGGGATATATACGTTGTCAGGAAGGAGAATGAACGCGCGGCGGCGGAATATAGCAAGGAGATCGAATACGCGCAAGCGAGATTGAGTTCTTATCCCCGGGATATAATCGCTTTGGTTAATCTGGCGCGCGCGTATAACGGGCTGGGAAAGACCGGCCAGGCGAAAGAAATGGTGGACCGGGCGATCGTTTTTGATCCCGGTTTCCGCGAGGCATACCTGACTCTGGGAAGGATCTATGAGAAAGAGGGGAAATTCAATGAATCCCTGGCCGCGTTCAATAAAGCAAAAGAACTTTCCTTGGAAACAAATTTTATCGACCGGGATATAACCCGCGTGAAAGACGAGATCCCGGATGAAAACACAGCGGTTATATCGGATATTCGTCCGCCGGATGTCTTGTTTTTGAAGAACGGCAGGCAGATACAGGGAAAGATCGTTATGGATTCCGATGAAAAAATTGTTTTGGAGGTAAATATGGGAGGCCCCCGGACCGAAGTTACGTTTTATCGCGGCGAGATCAGCCATATCGTTAAGGGAGGTTTAAAATAATCTTATGCGTTTATACGGCAAACGTTCAGTTATGGAAAGGCTGCACAAAAATCCCCGGAGTATGAAGAAAATTTATATTCAGGATGGGATGAATAAGCCCGATATCGCCCATATTGGCCGCCAGAAGCATGTCCCGGTAGAGATTGTCAAACAGCAGCGGTTTGCCCAACTTGTTCAGGGGGGGGTGCATACGCAGGGGATCATGGCGGATATCGAGAACTTCCGTTATGATGATTTCGATGAGATTCTGGAGCTTGAGGATAAGCCGGTGTTGATATTTTTGGACCGGATCAATGACCCTCAGAATCTCGGTTCGATATTGAGAAGTTGTGCCTGTTTCGGCGGTTTTTGCGTGGTATTGCCTAAATTCGAATCGGTTGATGTGACCGAAGCGGTTTTGAAAGTAGCCTGCGGCGGTGAAAATTATGTGCCGGTTTGCCGGGTAGTTAATTTGAGCTTGGCTGTGCAAAAGGCGAGAAAAGACGGGTATTGGATAGGGGCGGCAGTAGTGGAGGGGGGGCAAAACCCCCGGCAATTGAGTTTAAATTTCCCTTTTGGGTTGGTAGTGGGTTCTGAAGGCCAAGGAGTGCGTCCCGGGCTGGTGAAGGACCTGGATTACCGCTTTACCCTGCCGATGCAGGGGGCGGAGTTGTCCTTTAATGTGGCGGTGGCGGTGAGCATGTTTTGTTACGAGGTTGTATGTCAGAAAAAAAAGTGAGGAACGAACCATGGGGCATAAGGTGACAAGGGCACCCGATAACAAGATTGGGGATATAGTCAATTTTCTGGCGGAGGCCGGGCAGTTGAAGCGCGTGAAACGCAGCGGGTGGTGGGTTGTTGGGGTTAAAGATCCGGAGAGCGTGGCCGAGCATTGTTTTCGCTGCGCGGTGATCGGGTATGTGCTGGCGAAAATGGAAAAAGCCGATCCGTATAAAGTCATCTTCATGGCTCTTTTTAATGATATCCACGAATCGCGTATCAACGATCTGCATAAAATGGGGCATCGCTATATCGACTTCAAAGAAGCGGAAAAAAAGGTTTTTGAGGAACAAATAAAACTTTTACCGTTGATACTGCTTGGTGAATTCCGCGCTATGCGTAAAGAATACGATAACCAGCAGACACGGGAAGCGGTGGTGGCCCGGGATGCCGATATCCTGGAGTGTATCCTGCAGGCCAAAGAGTACCATGAGTTCGGTTACACGCAAACCGCGAGTTTCATGCGTGCGGGAACGAAATTCCTTAAAACCCGGAGCGCCCGGGAATTATTCAAAAAAATAAAGCGCTGGGATTCAAAAAGATGGTGGGTGCATTTGACTAAATTTGAACGCTAACCGGCAAATAATGGAGGCATGCCCAATGTATAAGATAGCGCTTCTTCGTCATGGTGAAAGTGTGTGGAACAAAGAGAACCGGTTCACGGGGTGGACCGATGTCGATCTGTCGGATAAAGGCAGGGAGGAGGCGTTTAAGGCCGGAGATGTCCTGAAAAAAGAGGGATTTGTTTTCGACCTGGCCTATACCTCGGTGCTGAAAAGGGCGATACGTACTTTGTGGAGCGTCCTGGACCGCATGGACCTGATGTGGATACCGGTGTATAATTCCTGGCGTTTGAACGAACGGCACTATGGGGCGCTTCAGGGGTTAAATAAATCTGAAATGGCCCAAAAGTACGGTGAGGATCAGGTTCTTGTCTGGCGCAGGAGTTATGATATACAACCGCCGGCACTGGAGCAGGCTGATGAACGTTTTCCCGGCAAAGATCCGCGGTATACGGATCTTGATAAAAAGGATATCCCTGCGGCCGAATGCCTTAAAGATACCGTGGCCCGGTTCCTGCCGTATTGGCATGAAACCATAGCCCCGGTGGTCAAAAGCGGCAAAAAAGTGATCATCACGGCCCATGGGAACAGCCTGAGGGCTCTGGTGAAGTATCTGGATAATGTTTCTAATGAAGAGATAGTGTCTTTGAATATCCCTACGGGAATACCCCTTGTTTATGAGCTGGACAAGGATCTGAAGCCCATAAAGCATTATTATCTGGGTGATCCGGAGGAGATAAAGAAAGCCATTGATTCTGTTGCCAGTCAGGGCAAAGCCAAAAAATAGGGGTTTTAAGCAGGCAATGTATTCATCCAGGTATATTATCACAACTTTATTTTTTCTCGTCTTTTTCGCGGCCCTTGTCGGATCACTGACTTTTTTTACACAGCAGGTACCTCTCACCGTGAAACCTCCACAACAAGCCGATCCTGTAGTAGGTAAAACAGTAATAGAACCGCCGCTCCCGCAATATTATGACCGTTCCGGAGAACAAATTATCTATTCCGTGAATATGGGAAAAATAACGATCGGTTTCGCGGTATTCAACTGCTTGCCTAATATACAGGAAAACGGCAGGGTCCTGGCGGTTATGACTTTTGAGACTAAGATAAAAGGTTTTCAAGATAAGGAAACTATTTACAGCGATGCTTTAACCTTGCTGCCGGCAAGAGTTGACCGGGATATTCAGAGTATGCTTAAGCATGAAAATTTAATCGAAAAATATGACCATCGGGATTTTACCCTTACGGTTATCAAAAAAAACGGACAGAAGGAGGGGGCGGGGACTGTTTTCAAGAATGATTCTCCGATCCACAATGCCGTCCTTCTGCCGTATTACGTGCGCACGATACCGGAGTTAAAAATCGGGTATTCTCTTACCGCGAATTTTGCCAGGCGCAGATTCGAAATAAAACTGGTTTCTATAGAAAATATAATAGTTCCGGCGGGGGAGTATAAAACGTATCATTTTGAGAGCATCCCAAAGCAAGTCGAGATATGGTTGAGCGTTGATAAGGACCGCATTCCGGTTAAGATCCAGGGAATAGGCAGGTTCTCTTATTCTTTGAATATGACCTCGTATAAGCCTCCCCAAAAGCCCGCAAAGCCTTAAACAATCCTTGGTGTAAACCTGGTGTTAAATTGGCAAATAAATAGTGTTTTAATCTGTGTCAATATGCCATTATTTTTAGATAAGTTCAGAATAGATTTTCTAAAACCGTTTATAATTACCTACCCATAATGGAAGCCCGCCTAAATCCCTGTTGAGTAAGGTATGCAGGTGAATGTATGGAAGAGAAAAACCCGGTAAGTCCGAGTAAATAAAAACCCTCTTATTAACAGGGGAAGATGAGTATACCGTAATTAGTTGCTGTATAACTACATATGTCATACTATCCCATAGAGTCAAGTTAACATAAGATATATTATAGGAAGTTGATGGTAAGGGTGTTCTGGGGCGGGGCGATGGTTTTTTGAGGTTGTTTTGGGGCGATTTTAGGCCTTTGGTGTTGTTTTTCTTTATTGTTTGGTGAATCTGCGGGGGTTCTCTTTATTCCCCCGGGTATCGGGCGAGGTTACCCAGGGATCTTCGGTATTGGTTGTTAGGGGTTTCCTGTATGATATTCTTTGTATCTTTCCCGTCTTTTTCTACTTGGATATGTTTGGTGTGGTTTGATGGCAATATTCGTATCGTCTTGCCGTTTACAAGCCCGTCTGCGGTCTTTCTGCGGGCTTTTCTAAGGGTTCTGCTGAAGGTTTGCTGGGATATGCGCATAGATTGGGCTGATTCCTGCTGGCTTAAGCCTTTATAGTCTGCCAGCCGTATAGCCTCAAACTCATCCATGTTTAATTCAATTTCGTCCGGCCTGCCGGCTTTGCCTCTGGGGCTGAATTGGCTTACCCTGGGGTCTTGTCTGATAATGCGTTGTTTTTTAGGCCTCCCGCGCATATTTTTATTTCCTTTTCTTTAGTTTTATTTATGAGAACTTACTCAGATTTACTTACTTTTAACGCCCTGGTTATTTTGAGTATATACTCATAATACATGTTTTCGTTACGAAAATCCAATCTTGAACCTGCTTCGAAATCGATGATTTCTAATTGTATGAATGATGTCCGTAGGGGCGGGTTCGCGAACCGGCCCTACAAACGAAGGCTGTTCAATAGTAGTTTATATTATTGTAACCTCAGCAGGGCTTTCTGGCAAGTTATTATTGGTATGGGTAGAGGTTTTAAATGTCCGGGGTATCCCCTCCCCCCCTCTTTTCTGTCAGGGAGGAGGTTGAAACAGAAAAATTGGGGACGTTTCTATTTTTTAGCTTTCGTACTACAATCGAAAAATAGAAACGTCCCCAATTTTTCTATCTCACTGTTTTGGTGAAATGAGGTCCTTTGGCGAAATGAGGTTCTTTGACCAGCGGTTTGCGGAAAGTGTGGGGTTCTTCACGATGTTCTTCTTCGGTTACCTTGAATATGCTGACTGCTTCACTGAGTTCGATAGCCATGTGGCTGAGTTCTTGAGCGGATGCCGCCAATTCTTGCATACTCGCGGTCTGTTCTTCAGTAGTTGATGAAGCTTCTTCGGTTGCCGCTGCCGTTTTCCTGGCGAATTCCGCGATTTCCTCAACCGCTTTCACGGTCTGTTCCGTTCCTTTGATCTGTTCTTGGGTGCTTGTTGATATCTGTTGGATCATGTCTCTGGTATGTTCTACTTCTCTGGTGATCTCTTTTAATGCTTCGCCCACGTTTGTGGAGATTTCTTTCCCTTCATTTACTTCTTTGGTCCCTTGTTCCACAAATGACGCCGACCGTGCGCTTTCTTCCTGAACTCCTCTGATCAGCTTTGATATTTGGTCAGATGCCTTGGCCGCGTTTTCCGCAAGTTTACGAACTTCTTCCGCGACAACCGCAAACCCTCTTCCAGCTTCTCCGGCTCTTGCCGCTTCGATAGCTGCGTTTAAGGCTAAGAGATTGGTTTGGTCGGAAATATTGGTGATGACGTTAACGATCTCACCGATTTCTTGTGTTTTGCCGCTCAGCTTTTTGATCGTTTCAGCCGAGGTGGTGACGATTTGGACTATCTTGTCCATTTTTTCAATTGACGCGAGTGTCGCTTCATAACCTTCTTGAGCACTCTTTGTTGCTTGTTCAGAGGCGGCCGTCGTTGAACGCGCATTTGCCGCGACCCGTGTTACGGAAGAGGACATTTGTTCCATAACTTTGGAAACTTCATCAGCTTTCTTTGCCTGAGAATTCGCGCCCATGGCGATCTGTTGAATATTCGCGGATGTCTGCGCAGTGGAAGCGTTCATCTCTTGCGCGGAAGCGGATAAGTTTTCAGAACGGGATGTTACTTTTTCCGTTGTCTCTCTGATCCGTAAAACTATCTTTGCCAGGTTTTTAATTAAACTATCCAACGATACCGCAAGTTTTCCAATTTCATCTTTAGAATCGATATTTATCGCGACGGTCAGGTCGCCTTTGGCTGCCCTGTTGCTGAAATCGAGAAGTTTGTTAATGGGGTTGACGATAATCTTGCTGATAAAAAGCGCGACAAATGCCGCGCCAAAAAGAGCCAGGATAACTACAAAAGCTATTGTGTTCCGGACATTATACAATGGGCCCAAAAAATCCGTATGGTATGCGCTGACTCCTATGATCCAATCCAGCTCCGGAACATAACTGATGCCGGCTACTTTCAAGCGAGAAACAGTTTCTCCTCTGTTTTTCCAGGAATAATATTGAATACCGCCTTTGTTTTCGGGAAGGAGCTTGGCTTTTTTTATGATTTCTTGAATAAAGAAAATACCATTGGAATCCTTCGTTTCAAATATGTTTTCTCCATCACGTTCGCGATTAAGTGAAACAACATATTCGCCTTTTGAGTTAACAACATAAATATAGCCTGTTTCTCCGATTTTTTGCGCCGCGATCCGGTTTTTCAAATTCTCAATTTGAGATGAAACGATTGGCTTGGCCTGTTCAACGGCGTTATCCTCAGCGATCTTTAACTGCCCATAGGTTGCTTCTGAGATCTGTTTCCAGTCAACTGCCTGCAGTTTCAACTGGAATGCGATCGTCTCCAATATATTCTTCTCCATGCTGCGGTAGGTCAACAAACCGAGTACGATAACGGATATCGCTACGATAAAAATAGTAGACAGGACGATCTTTGACCGTATGTTCCAATCCCTGAAGCTTAATAACATCGTTTTCCTCCTTCTTCTTTCGTTTAAGGGGATACGTGTTTCCTCTAATTTTTTGGCGTCGCTTTTTCCGGAAATGGCGGTATTGAAACTTGCTGCTCGCATAACCCGTTAATTCTTTTTATATTATAGGTTAAGCTTAGAATAAGATTTTTTGAAAGCAGGGATAAACTGAAAATGATGATGATAAGGGCGATACAATAACCGAGGAATTTGAGCGTGTGCGTTTGTTTCTGGGCAAGATAGAGCACAATATATCCTAATCCAAGCGATAATAGGAGTAACCCCTCACCGATGCCGATAAAAAGCATTTTCCCCCCGTAAGTTTTCTAAAAATCGTTTGTATAATTATGTTATTATAATATCAATACTGGATAGTTTGTCAATATATTTTATGGCTTACGAATTGTTAAACAGTGGTGTGGGATAAATGAAGCGGTTTACTTGTTTTTCAGCTTGAGTAACTCCTGACGAAGCCTCTCTGCAATTTCCTCATAGGAAAGAACGGTGAGATCGGTTTCAGATAGGTCTTTTCCGGGGACAATGGGTTTTCCGAAACGAACGGTGATCTTTCCTGGCCGGGGGAATTTCGAATACCGTGACCATGTTTCATATGCGCCGTCAATGTAGGCGGGTATTAAAGGTATTTTTGATTCTTTTGCCAATATTCCTATCCCTTTTTTGAATTTAATGATTTTTCCGTCTGTGGACCGTTCTCCTTCAGGGAAAAAACATATGGGTTTTGAATGATCGAGCAGAAATGAGCAGGTCTTGAGCAGTTCCATGATATCCAGGGTAATATTGACCGGGATAAGCCTTCCGGCCCGGGCAAGGGTTTTAACAATCGGCACGGAAATATAGTCCCTGAACACCAGAAAATAAATGGTAAGCACCTTTTTGAATGGCAGTGAGCCGGCAATTAAAAAGCCGTCCAGATAACTGGTATGGTTGGGATAAATCAAATACGGCCCCTTTGCCGGGATATTTTCCTTCCCTTCTATTTTAATCCGGATGAATGAATGAAATAAAATATTAAAACCGGCATAGAAGAAAAAATTAACCATTGTATCGATTATTGACGGTTTTAAAGCGATTGAATTTAAAGTGGCTGATGATGGTTTCTGTTTTAGTATTCCCGACCACTTGGTTTCTCGTCCTCCGGAATGCGCGGCTCCGTGCGCATAAAAAGGCATAATTTTTAAAATGAGTTCACGGATGGTATTAACATAAAAAAGCTCCATTGACAGTGAGTCGGAGACATCCAGATTGAGTAACTGTTGTACATCGAGAAAGAGCTCCACTCTGCCCAATGAATCCAGCCCCAGATTCAATTCAATGTGGTCGTCTAAATACACGGGTTTTTTCAGCCGGTTGGAAAGGTATTCGATGATTTTTCTGTTTGTCTCATTTGACAATAGGGTTTCATCTCCCGGGGCGGCGGCTGCCCGTATTTTTTCGGGAACAACAATTGAATCGGACAGATATTCGGCATCTATCTTATGGCGCATGATCTTACCCAAGGGGGTGCGTGGAAGTTTTTTTTTGCCGATCAAAAATCTCTGTATGCGTTTTGAACTGGGCAGGCGGTGGGAAATATTGTCGAATTCCCATTTAATCTTATCTTCCATGTTCACGACTTCCCGCGAGCGGAAATAATCTTCATCAGGGATCACGATAGCAGTGAGTTTTTGAGTGATGCCGGAACTTTCCCTGACTTGTGAGGAAAATACGCATACCTCTTTAACGTACGGACTCATACCATAATGATGTTCGAGTTCTTCGGGATTTACTTTTTTACCATTATTAAGAATTATTAATTCGTCTTTCCTGCCGGTTATATGGATATATTCGTCTTGGTCCATATATCCCAGGTCTCCGGTAAAAAACCAGCCTTCTCTGATTGCCCTCCGGGTGTCTTCTTCCCGATTGTAGTATCCAAGCATGATGTTATCCCCCCGTGCAATAATTTCTCCTATCCCGTTTTCATCGGGGCTGTTAATCTCGACTTCAACCCCGGGGAGAGGTTTTCCTACGGAACCGAACTTCACTTTGCGTACCGGATTGAATGCTATGATCGGAGCAGTCTCCGTAAGGCCGTAGCCTTCAAGTATGGTAAAACCCCACCTGAATAAATCATCTGCAAGTTCAGGATCGAGCCGCGCTCCCCCGGAGATCATAAAACGAAGTTTTGAACCGAATTTTTTATGTGTTTCGGAAAACAGGAATCCTGAGAGATTGATTCCGGTTGTTTTTCGTAAAAATAAAAAGATATCAAGTATACGATTGATGAAAAATCTTCCTATGAAGGAAAGTTTTTTCAACTTGTTGTTTATCCCGTGTTGAAGAAGCGCGAAAAGCTGGGGTACTCCTACCAGCATGGTAGTTTTAGTTTCCTGCATGCACCGGAGAAAGTCGTCCGGACTGATGCTGGCCGGATAACTGATGCTCGCCCCCTCAAGGAGCGGCAGGAGACAGGTGACGGTAAAAGAGTACGTATGGTGGAGAGGTAAGATTGAAATAAATACATCTTGCCGGGTGGTAATGTGGAGTTGTTTTATGGCTTTGATATTGGCAAGAAAATTTTTATGCGAAAGCAGGACTCCTTTGGGATTGTCGGTAGTTCCGGAGGTGTAGAACATGGCCGCGGATTGATTTTCAGAAGGATAGGCTTTGTTTTTTTGTTCAGCCCCTCCAGCCTGTTTTATGGATATTATCTCCGCGTTTATTACATTTTTAAGATCCTTCCCCCCTGCCGTTTCGAAAGTTTTCTCAGTGCACAGAAGCGTTTTCGCCCCGCAGTGGACGATCAGATTGAGAAGGTCATCTTTCGGTAATTTAACGTCCAGCGGAACGGCAATTGCCCCGATGTATTGCGCTGCCATAAAGGATACCGGCCATTCCGGTTGGTTCTCGATCAGGATGGCAATCATATCGCCTTGCTTGATGCCTTTTACAGCCAGTTTTTCTCCGAGGCGTATCGTTTGTTCAAGAAAGCCGCGGAAAGATAAGGATTTGAACTTTCGATCCTCTTCGAAAAAAAAGGCGGGTTTCTCGGGAGAAAGCCGGACGATTTTTTGCAATTCTTCAAAAATATTCGCTGCCATATGCCCTTATCACTATGTAATGCAAATAGTTAATTATTTTAAAATACCATTCTTTTTTATTTTTGTCAAAGCCAATGTGTGGTAAGAAGTAATTAGAGAAATTCTCTGAGGATGTTTTTGAGCCTGATGTAGAGCATGACATCCGCGCACAGGATGTCGCACTGCCGGTGTATATCCTTGTTACCGAGTAAAAAAAATCTTCCCAGGGCGGTTTTGTTTTTTATTTCAAGGGGCAGTAAATTTTTCTTTTCTTCGAGGGTTACTCCCAAAGGCAGTCCGAGTTCCCGTGAAATCTCTATTACTTCCGGGGAATGATCGCCATTGGGATAAGAGATGATATCGGGATATTTCCCGGTAAGCTGGTGCAGGTAAGATTGTGCTTCCCTTATCCGGGTGCGGATCTGGCCGGATGGATAGCCGGTTAATATGGTATGGTCGCTGGTGTGGTTGCCCAGGGATACAAAATCCTGTTTTGAGAACTCTTTTAATTCTTCCGGAGTGAACGGCCGGTCGGTATCGCCTGCAGGTTTAAAGGCTTCTCGTCCGTATTTAGTAAGGACATATGTTTTTATTTCATCCGCCGTTTTTTTCTTGAGAAGTCGTTCTGCGGCGGCGATCCTGTTTATCCGTATTCCTTTTTTAAAATTTTCCCGGTAAACAACATCCCACCAGAAACAGACATTGTGCTTTACATTATTGGTGGTGATGAAGAATACTGCCGGAACTTTGAATTCATTCATGATCGGCAGAGCGCGGGTATTGTTATAGTATCCGTCGTCAAAGGTAACCATAATGTGGTTTTTGCCGGCATCCAGGCCTTTGAGAATGTCTTCCGGAGAAACAAAGGCGTATTGCCGGCGATGGAAATATTTCACAAATTCCCGAAAATCATCCACGGTTACGCCTTGCTGGGGATCTATAAGGTTTTCATTTATTTCCGCGCGGTCGATGAACAGGCCGTGAAAAACGAATATCATCAAAGAAGGTTTTGGTTTGCAGAGCTTTATCCCTGCTTTTGATGCCGCGTGATCGAGCGCGTGTATGGCTGTTTTTGTTACCGTTCGTGAGTTCATCGGCTTTTTTTGAATTTTATCGCCCGTATATAGGCGAAAACCCGGGGCGAGAGTGTTTTTCGGGCAATTTCCTTGAAGAATCCCAAAAACGCTATGCCATGTATGAATAAAAACGAACGTATCCCGTTTTGAGCGATAATCACGTTTTCTATGGACCGGTAATTTTTCGACCAATCTCTTTTATATTCTTCCTCTCCTCTTAAGAAATCGAATTCCGTAAAACCATTTTGCTCGAAATAGAGCAGGCTTTCCCAGAGGCACACCGATCCCGGACTGTAATTTTTGTACGCCGGATCAAACCCGGTGAGATACCCGTATATCTTGCCGCTAAAGGTAAAACTGTAATAAGCGGCAATGCTTTTTCCGTCTAAAGTCAAAATGCTGATGTTCAACCAGTGTTTTTCATGGAAAACCGCGGTAATCTTGTCCATGAACTTTTGGAATAACCGGTTGTCGAAAAGCCCGCCGTTTTTGTTCTGCAGGTGTTTCCATCTTTTTTGGTGGAGCGCGGCCATGGTTTTATATTTCAGGCACACCTCCGCGTAAGACTGTCCGTTGTTTTGTTCGAAACCGAGCTTTCCTTTGCGGCTGAGTTTTCTTATCCGGTATTCGATCTTTTCTTTCTGCGGCCCGGCGGTTCTTTTATCCCGCAACGGCAGGTAGAAACAGCGGTGTTTATTCCGGGTATGTATATCCATTCGTTCGGCGCGGGCCAGTATTTTTATTGCAGTAATTGAACTGTCCCCGGAAAGAGTCCCTTCCAGGGATAGTATGTTCCATTGACGGTTATTTTTGCGCAGATAGGCATATACCTGCCGCGCGAATTCCTGAGCGTCCTGACGGCGGCAAATAAATGACAAATATTCGGAACAGACGATGCCGGAGCCCAGGAAACGCAGTTCATTCAAGTATCCTTTGTGCAGGTATAGCGGCGCGATAGCCGTGATCTTACCCTCTTTTACTCCTGTCAGGATGTAGAGTTCATCTTTTTTGTCCTCAAATGATTCCCACCAGTGGAACATCCATTCCCAGGTCAGGAAAATATTATCCGAGCCGCTTTCGGAAAGGATTTGGTTCCAGAGGTGGCGGAGTTCCTTGAAATTATATCTGTTGGAGATCCGGATTATTTCCATTTTTATTCACTTTTTATCTCTATTGCTGTGAGCGAACGCGGCTCAAAAGTAAGGGTGAGTCCGCTTTCTCTTTCCGTGACCCGCACTGTCCGCGGGTCGGTTTCATTGGTGGATTCTATGCGCGGGCCGGTAAGCACCCATGCCTTGACGAGCGCGTCCGGTTCAAAACCGCGCAGGTCTATGCGCGCGGTCACGCTCTCTTCCATGTTTTTGTTAATGACCATAAGGTATACCGTGTCACCCTGCCGGTTTTTGGAGGCATTGGCCGAAAGATACGGGATCGATACATCCGCGGGGATCTTTCGTTCATCCATCATCCTGCCCAGCAGTTTGTTTTTTATCTTTAAGATGAATTTCCGAATTGGTTCGCTTATTTCACTGTCTTTTATGGTAAACGCCGGCCCGGCTACCGTGACCGGAATGAGTATCTCCCCGAAATGTTGGGCGTAGAGTTCAAACACAAAGTAATTCGGCCGTTTCACGTATTCCAAAGAATACCGGTAATCATGCCGGATAAAATCCTCTTTGCTGTAGACCATGCCCCAGTAATTATTGGAGAATTGCCAGTAATTGGCCATCAGTATCCGGTTCTGCGGCTGGGTAAGCACTTTCAGGAATTCCGCGTTAGCCAATGCCGTGCCGAGGCAGTGCCGGTACGGGACGGGTTCGTCTTGAGCGAACCCTCCGTTATATTCGGTTATTGCCAGGGGTACGTCTTTCCCCGCGGTTTTTTTGAGCAGAGCCAGGGTTTCCCGGATGACTCTTTCAAATTTTAGTTCCGGGACGGCTAACGTTATTTTGAATATGTCCCGCGGATCCATCACCGCTAATTTTTCATCGCTTACTTCAGGAGACGGATACATGTGTATGATGCCGAAATCGATCCGGTCTTTAATTATGGAAGCGGCCGCCGTGTCCCATTCCGGCAGGCAGAGTATCGCCCCTATCTGAACGGATGGGTCTACTTTTTTCATTTTTTCGTAGTATTTTAAGTATCGGCGCGCGTAGTCTTCAGGGCTGACGGATTTAATCTCCCGGTGGTCTCCATGCCAGACTTCATTGCCGATCTCAAAATAAGGAACGTGGTACGGCTCGGGATGTCCGTTTTGAGCCCTCTCCTTTGCCCAGTCTATCCCCCCGTTGAGATTGGAGTTGTCATCCGGGGCGTTCAGGTATTCCACCAGATCCGCGGCGTCGTTTTCATTGCCGGTAAAATAACTGATGGTGATCACTGCTTCCGCGTTGATGTCTTTGCATGTTTTAAGGAATTCGTCTAATCCAAAGAGGAAATGAACGCGTTTGGAGCCGATAGTGCTTTTCCAGTTGTAGCGGTGCGCGCCGCATCCTCCCGGGAAGCGGGCAATACTTATTCCCGCAGAACCGGCCAATGCTATAGTCTCTTTGACCGGTTTTTTCCACTTCGGGTCCCAGACTCCCGCGCCGAAGTCGGAGTAGCCGTAATATTCCTGCGGCCAGTCTTCATAGGTGCGCGGGTCATACCCGATAAAGTTATTGCCGAAAACATTTCTGTTGAGCTCGCCGAGTTTCTCATCCGCTGAGATAGTGATTACGGCGGTTTCCGGCGCGGAAATGCCGGAAATGGGAAGCAGAAATACGCAGATCGCCAAGAATAGCGCGCGCAGAAATTTGAAGTAGGAGATGTTTAAACGTTCCCTGCGGGTAATAGACATGTTCGCGAATGGCCACTGCATTTGCAAACTCGAAATGGAAGCCGGAAACGGCGATACCGGTACCTGCGATGAATCCGGGTTTTTTTCAGGGATAGCTTCCAAATGCATCGCCTTCGCGTATATTTTTTTTAGCCCTTCATAGTAGCGCCGGGGGCTGAAATCGTCTTCCACCGTTCGCAGGCATTCTTTTCCCATTTCCACGATTTTTCCGGGATTGCGCGAAAGGAGCCATATTTTTGCCCTGAGTTCCTCAGTGTCCGCGGGTTTAAAGGTCATTCCGGTGACATTTTCTTTTATCAGTTCCGGGATTCCTCCGATGTTTGAGCCGATCACCGGTTTTCCCTGTGCGAATGCCTCTAAAATACACCGGGGATTGTTTTCATAACATTCGGATGGGAGCACCACGAACATGGCTTTTTCTACTTCTGCCTGGAGTTCAGCGCCGCTCTTATACCCCAACAGGAAGGCATTGGCGATATTTTCTTTTTTTATCTTTTCTTCAAGGAGCGGTTTCATCGGCCCGCCGCCGAGCATGTTCAAGGATATCCCAGGAAGCCCTTTGACCGCGTCCAAAAGGGTCAGCAACCCTTTTTCCGGCGACAGCCTTCCCAGATAGACGATGGTTTTCCCATCCCCGCCATACACGGGGTTCGCCTTCCCCGTTTCCACGAAATTAGGCAGGTGCACGATTTTTCCTTTAAATCCCATTTCTTCCAGCTTATTTTTCAGGAACAGGCTGGGGGAGATAAAAATATCCACCAGGTTGTATATACGCATTATTTTATGGTGTAAAAACATCTCCGCAGTTAAGAGGAAGCTTCTATTCCGAGAATTTTTTACGCAGGCATTCAGGAAACAATGCTGGTATGCTCCTCCCTTGCACGCTTCGCATGGTTTGCCTTTGTTGAGCATGGAGTAGGACGGGCAGACCATTTTATAATCATGCAAAGTCATTACCACCGGCACTTTGCGGCGCGTAAGGCTGTGTAGTATCGACGGTGAAAGCTGGTGGTAAATATTATGCAGATGAGCGATATCCGGTTTGTGCTCGGAAAGGAGGATATCCATTTTTCGCCGGGCTTCCGGTGAATAGATGATGTTTACGGCGTTAGAAATACGGTTTTTCAGCGTGTTATTCTCGTACGCCGACTGAGAAACAAAATACCGGTCAAAGGGGCAGGCAAAATTATCCGGGTGTTTCATGGAGAAATAAAGCACCTTGTGGCCGTTTTTCTCAAGTAATGCCGAAGTATCGAAGAAAACCCGGTCCGCCCCGCCGTTTAGATAGAAAAATTTATGCGCCTGTAGAATTTTCATGTTTTTTACCGATCAGGTAACCTGCAACTACCAGAAAATACACCATTACCACGGTGCTTCGTGCCAGATTGTCTGCGAAACTCATGAGTAAGAAACTGAGAATAAGGCAGAGCCCTGTCTTATAGCTGTTTATTTCTTCTTGGGAACGGGCCCTGAGAAGTTTTTTTAACGCGGTCAAAAAAATGAATAAGAAAAATATAATATACAGCCCGATTCCCGCAAAACCGGTTTCATAGGAGATACGGATGTAATCGTTATGGGCCATGATCTTGAAATTCTTTTCATACATACCGATGCCGTGCCCGAATACCGGATGTATTTTAATGGATTGAACGGTACTGCTCCATTGTTGAAGGCGCCATTGCCATGAATTTATCTGTCCTGAAGAAGGTGTGCTTAGGTCGGCGAATCGTTTTTGCACGATGGGGAAAACCAGCGCCGCTATAAGTATTCCGGCCAGGATGAAGCGTATTTTTATTGTCGGTTTTGTTTTGATGAACGCGTAGAGCATGAAGGTGGCGCTTAATCCTATCCAGGCGCCCCGGGTAAAGGTGAGCATCAATTCCGCGACCGCGACCGCTGCCGTAACGTATAGAGCCAGCTTCATCAGAAGCCGTATTTTGAAGGTGGTCAGCTGGTATAAGATCACGGTAATGATCAGGACCAGGTATTGCGCCAGGACATTGGGATGCAAAAAAGTCCCGAATACCCGGTTAAAACCGAGATCCGCCAGCCCGGTTTTAAAAATAGCCTGCTGCAACCCGAATGCCAGCGGCAGTACAGCCGATGCCGCGATGTACAGAAAAAAGCGGATATTGCTGCCTTCAAAATAGACGATCGCGTAATTCACAGCGGTGAGTATAGAGATCATCCGGATAAGATCGCTAAAGGATATTATTGCGTCTTTGGTGTTTATGAATGAACACAGCGAGGCAACCGTGAACAGGGAAAAAAGGATATTGAAAAATACGAGGAACCGGTTTTGTCTGATGACCGCGAGTTTTTCTTTTTTCAGGAGCATCTTTCCGCAAATAAGAATGAATAGAAACGTGGCCATGGAAGCAAGGTTGATCCCCCCGCTTATTTTAACGCGGCCGACAAGGTCAAGCGCCGGCCTGCCGATAATGAAGAATACGAAATACAGCCCCGGCATAGCCAGTACCAACGGTATGAGCGGTATTATAAGTGCCGCGCCAACGCTCATGGCATTAACTCGTGTCAGTACCAGCGCGGCCATAAGCGATAAAGTTGTAAGTAAAAGTACGTTTATCATAATATTTTCGTCAGCTTCGGCATTCCCGTTAGTTTCGTCAATGACGATCGTTTTGACAATAATCCTTTTAAGTATCCCGCCATACTGCTTACATCCAGGCTCACCATGATGGCGATGACCATGAAATACGCGAATGGATTTCGGATCGCCGTGTTGATGAATTCTTTCCAGTTCTTCCGGCATATGACGGCACTAATGAGGAGTATCCCGGCAATCAATAGTCCATAATAAATGTGGTGATGGAATCCTACGGTTAACAGGCACGTGCCTAAGGCGTAGCGCAGGAATTTTTTTACGTAATTGCTTCCGTGCATGCCGGCAAGCGCGTCACATTCCGAATATGTATATCCCATTATGAACGTTTCTTTAAAATTTGACCGCGGCCTCCAATAGGCTATAGCTTCCGGCATTACCGTGGATCTGAACTTTTCGAGCCGAATCTTTTGAAAAAACAGGAGGTCTTCAGCGGCGCGCAGGTCCTCGCGTATGCCCCCGGTTTTTTTCCACACCTCTTTTTTAATGAGCAGGGAGCCCATATAGGGATAGTAAAGCATTTTTCCGTTATACGCCTTTCCCGGCGGACGGTACACTACCACAAAGCATTTTTCAAAAAATGTTTTGGCATAATATCCCTGTACGCCATAGACTATTTGCGTGTCCGGCGACGCGTCCAGCGGTTCGATCAATGATTTGAGCCAGTTCCCGGTTAGAATTGTTCCCGCGTCGGTCAGAGCGATGATATCAAAGCTGGCGTTGGCGATAGCCACGTTCCTTCCTTTTCCGGGAAGCGCCTCTTTTTCCCTGAAAAGCCGAATGGGCGCTCCCTCTTCAATAAAACGGTTGATCAATTCAATTGTCCTGTCTGTTGAGCCGCCGTCGGTAATAATGATTTCATCGGGCGCGCGTGTCTGGTCAAGGAGCGAACGCAAAACCTCAACAATGGATTTTTCTTCGTTCTTAACCGGCATTATCACTGAAACTTTCATAAGTCCCTCATGTCTATGCCGTAGAGAGTGTTTTAACTTCTCCCCTCCGGGCTGTGTATTAATCGGTTACATTTTTAATAAGCTTTGAAGAGGCGGCGACAGCCAGCCCCAGCCCGCATAAAGAGGTCAGGCAGATCGCGAAAGCCGCGCCTGTCGGTCCCATCCGCGGGACTAATAATGCGAGGCCGGCGGAAATGACGCACAATTTAGTCAGTCCGAAATAAAATATCATCTTTGTTTTTCCTGAAGCCAAAAACAGGAATGAAAACGGTGTGTAAAAAAGTATGAAAATGGCATCCAGCAGGAGGAGCCGCGCCGCGGGTATGGCGGGCACATAATGTTGTCCGAAAAGCACGCGTATGAGTGTTGGGGAAACAGTGATGAGAAGTACTATTATTCCTGCCAGCGCGCTGTTTAATAACAACGATTCTTTAAGATAGGCGGACAATTGGCCTTTGGATCTTAGGGACGCGCATCCTTTGGGCATAAACAGGGTCGTGGAGGCGGTAGTAAGAATGCCCGCGAACATGGCGGTACGCACGGCCGCGGAATAGATGCCCACCTGGTCGTAGGAGGCGGTCCGGGCAAGGAACAGGATATCCAGCCTTTGGATTAAATTGTAGATGACGCTTTCCGCCAGAAGCCACTTGCCGAAGTGTACCATATTTTTGATCAGGAACGGTTTCGGAAAGAAAACCGGTTTGGTCTTGCGCCATAAATACCATATTCCCAGCCCGCCCATGAGCGCGGCCAGCATTGTGTTTAAAAGAGTGGTTTCCAAAGGGGTCAGGTTTAATTTTAGCAGTACGCCGGCTCCGATAAACAGGAAAAACACCGTATAGAAAACGTTGATAAAAACGGAATAGATATTGAAGCGTTCTTTAGCCAGTAAAATACCGCCTAAAGTGGTGAATACACTCAAAAATGCCCCGGCAATAACCGCGGAACTTACGTAAAAGGTCAATTCCGGTTTTTGAAAAAAGAATGCCGATACCGCGTAACCTGCGGGATACGCCGCGCAGGACATTACGAAAAAAAGCATGAGCTTCATGAAAAATATCGCGCGCAGATAGTCAATATGTTCTTCCTGATGCCCGGCTTTTGCGTAGCGGACATATATTCCGTCAAATACCCCGAGCATCTGCCAGGAAAGCATCATAATGGTGAAAAACACGGAATATATCCCAAATCCGGTTGTCCCCAGCGCCCGCGCCAGCAAAAGCGAGGTAACGAATGAAAGCCCTCTCCCAAACCCTGTCCCTAAAATAATCGCCGCATAATCCCCGATAATCTTAAACCTATAAACCGCGGGCGTGTTACCTCCGGTGCCGGATTCATTATTGCGGTGAATTTTCTCTGATTCGTCATTGCGGGGAGCCCTTCGGTTAATCTCAGGGCGGCAAAGTAATCCTGTTTTCGTTATATTGAATCTGAACCTTTTCAGTACCCTGAAATGCCTGACATACTTGATTTTTTTGAATCCCAGCTTTTCGAATACAGCAGCGGAAGCATTGTTCCATCCCGGAATATGACAGCCGATTTTTTTTACGCCCTGTTTTTTCAGCTCCGCCATAAGCTCATTCATCAGGTACGCGGCGATTCCCTTGCCGCGGAATTTTTTATCCACGTACAGGTCATAAATAAACCCTTTTTCCCGCGGCAGTGAGATTTCCTGGCGGTAGTCTTCGATATACACCTTACCGGTGCCTGCTTTGGCATAGCCGATTATCTTGCCGAGGTATTTGACGCTGGGAAAACAATGTTTTTTCTCGCGGGCAGTTTTGATCTCGTGTTCATTGTACATCCACGGTTCGTGTTGTTTTTTGAGCCAGCCGATTGTTTCTTCTCTGGATGAAAAGTCGATCTCCAACTGCAGTTTTATCGGAATTTCCGGCAGCCGCCCAGTAAGCTCTTTTTCGAACCAAAAAGCGCTATTAGTCTCAATCACCGGACGGATCACCTTTCCGGCCGCGCGTTTCATCGCCGTCCAAATTCCGGACTCTTTCCGTATATTCTCGAATTTTCTAATCGCGTTCATATGAGTGCTCTTTGTAATATCTTTTATTGTTACGCTCATCTCTGATAGCCGGCAAAGATTTTCCTAATGCCTGCCCCAATGATGCATTCCTCTCCACCGCTAAAATACAATGTTTGCACATTTCCGTTTTTCCCGCGTGTTTCATAAAAGCGCGATGTTTTTCGTTTTTCCACAGCGGCCCGAATTTCTCTTTCCGTATATTTCCCAGATGATAATTATGGTAGAACAAACACGGCAGTATATTTCCATACGGATCAACCGTAATATAATACCGGCAGACATAACATCGTTTGAACGGGAACGTTCCGTTTATCATATCCTCCGGCTTGAGTATGTCGATATTGCGCGTGAACAGTTTCATCCGGCTGTCTTTGAAATGTTTTTTTATCTCCGTAATGGATTTTTTTATCCCGAGAGCCTCCGATAAATTGAGCAATAAAGAATCATTCTGTGCCACATAGTATGGCGTTGGAGAGATGCCGTTTATCTCAGACCGGGCTAAAGTTTCCTGCGGGAATTCTCCCACATATTCGAAAGCGGTTATATCCACGCCCAGCGCGTCCGCGTAATCCGCGATCTCCGAGATCCCTCCCGCGTTCAGCTTTGAGACCGTGCAGTTGGCAACGATCAGCGGGTTTTGCCGGTAATTCCGGTGCCTGAGCAGGTATTCGATACCGTGGATCACTTTTTCAAAAGATTCCGGCACTCCGCGTATTCGTTCATGCGTTTTTCCTATCCCGTCCATGGAAACCGTGACCGTGGTGATACCTGCTTTTATAAGTTCCCGCGCGGTATTCTCATCCAGTAGGCTGGCATTGGTCACCAGGTCAATTTCCGGGATGCCTCGTTTTCGGCAGTAGCGGATGAGCGGTATGAGCGTTTCTTTGCGCAATAAGGCGTCGCCGCCGAACATCTCGATATTCCTGATTTTGAACGGCAGAGAGTCAATAAAACCCTGCCACTCTTCAAGGGAAAGCTCCTGATCGTTGATCTGCCGTTTCCACATCGAGCAAGCCGCGCACCGCGAAGTACACCGATACGTTAAAAATAAAACAAGATTCGCCGGTCTCGCCCGATAATATCCGGCTTCCCTTGATAAAAGATATCCCGCTCTGCTTAACGCTCTCGTAATGATCTTCATTTTTCTTTATATTGTTCCGCCTTCAAAAATCATTCAAAATAATATTTTTTTTATTCTTCGTAATATCTTGAATTTCTTCAAAAATTCCCTCATCCGGTACAGGCACACATAATCCAGGAAATACAACAGTGTTCCATACCAATTTTTTCTATAGATAACGAATATCGAATGTTTTCGCAACGCGGAAGTCCAGCACAGTTTGTAATCATCGGCATGCCCGCACAGGTCGTATTCTTTCAGCCCGTTTTCGAAATAGCTTTTAATGATCTGTGTGTTGAGCACAGCGCCGGGTGAAGCGTGTTTGTAGGCTTCATTAAAATCCGCGCGTAAGGCATAGGCTTTGTTTTTGTAGACGAGGTGGTATTCATACGCTACCGGTTCCTGCTGTATTTTCAAAAGCCAGATGTTCAGCCAGTTTTTTTTGCAGGCAATCGCGTAGAGGTCTTCAAAAAATCGTTTGTTTTCCGGGGTACGCGCTATGGACTGGTTATATCGGATCTTCCAGCTGGTTTCGGAAATAGCGATGATGGTACTGAGGATGGTCCCGCTCTGATTTATACGGTTGACCTGCTGAATACTGAACGTGCCTTCCCGATTCAATTTATTCAGGAGATTGCGCAGATTCTTCCGGAGTTTTTTGGGACGGCTGGATGCAAATTCTTTCCATTCGGAATCTATGGATATGTAGGGGGAATGCAGCCAGTTTTTTACGCCGAAACGGGCACTATTTTTGCGCAATATTTTCTTCAGCTCTTTATAGTTCTCGGAATCTTCAACTATGCTTTGGAATTCGATGATATCCCAGTTGTTTTCCTGTTTTTCCAGGTGGGCGGCTATTTTATTGAGTGATTGATCACGGTTTTCGGAAAGAATAAAACCGCATTCCGCGGCATTATCATTGTACAGGAAGGATATTTTTCTGACCGGAAGCCCCGCGCATGTGCCGATGTATTTCATCAAGGGCGCGATCCCGATGATCTTTCCGGCAGTATCCTTTATGAGCAGGATAAAGAGGTGTTTATTTTTTCCGAACGCGTCCCACCACGTTTTAAACCATTCAAACGTAAGAAACACGCTTTCATTTCCGCTTTCCTCCAGGAGCGCGTTCCAGGCTTTTTCAAGCCCCAAAAAACCCGAATGAGTGGTAATAAACTGTAAGTCCATATTGATTTAAGGGCCACTTACGTCCTCTCGTATATCACCTTAGGTATCGGATACGTCCTGTTGTTATATACCACTCCGATGATCCCGGCCTCCTTCTGTTGTAACGGTTCTATGAGTGCTTTAAAGACTTCTTTCCGGGTTTTGCTTTCTCCGGCCATGAGGATCATCCCGCTGGTGAAAGAAGCCAGCGCACGTGCTTCTTTGAGTTTTCTCAGATCAGGAAAATAGATGAACACATAATCGAATTTTTTTTCGGCGTTCTTAATAAGCTCCGACATTTGCGGGGAATCGATGAGCCCTCCGGGGTCAATCGCGCGCCCGCCCGCGGGAAGCAGGCATAGGTTTGATTGTATCTTTCTTATCGCGTTGTCCAGGGGTGCGTTTCCGCTGAGCGTATCGGTCAATCCGGGCGAAGCGCTGAGCTTGAATATTTTATGCAGGGATGCCGCGTTATTCAGTCCGGCGTCAATAAGCAGGATATTCGCGTTTTTTCCCGCGGCATGAAATGCCAGATTGGCGGTAACCGCGGAATTTTCTTCTGAAGCCGGAACAGAGGCAATGACCGCTGATTTAACATTTTTTTCTTTCAGGGTCCGGCAAATGTGTGAAGCTACATTACGGCTGGCCTGTTGATACGGGCTTTCCTGTTTAAGCTTTTTTCCGAAAAGAGCGCTCCTGGCCAGTACGGTTGCCCCGTATATAATTGCTTTATCCATAAAGATAACCGCGGTGATCAGGCATATGAAAATGAACGGCAGCAAAGCCTTTCTTTCGTTGGAAAGCTCAGGCCCCGCGGCGTTGAAAAACATGACTACGGGATTGGCGGTGTCATTCGAGAGGATATTTATCAATACATGGACCAGGATGAACGCTGCCGCCGCTCCCAGCGCGGTATAGATCAGCTTCCGGGATCCCAGCAGTATTTTTACTAAGAGGGGGATGCGCGGCGCGGGTATATCCCCGAGGAACGCGGTTTTTCCCAGTTCCGTTTTTATCTCAAGCGGTGATTTAAAGGTTGTGTCCATATATTCAAAACTGAAAGCAAGGGTTATTCCCAGAAAAATACTGACGAAAAAGGCAAAGATGAAAACCAGCTCTTTATGCTCTTTTACCGGTTCGATGGGAACAACCGCCTGTTCGATTATCTTGACGCTTGCCGGGCCGATGGCTTCGATATTGGAGATTTTCTCGATGGTGAGGTTGGCTTCCAGTTTTCGCAGGTTGTCCTTTAATTGCAGGACGAAGAGATGTTTGTCCCCGTACCTCTGTTGGAGCTCTGCCAATTGTTGTTCGAGGTCGAATATGCAGTAAGAGCGGCTGATGGTATTGGCCAGCCGTGCCGCCTGTTTGGCGTCGTAGTCGGTGACGGTAATGGCGAACAGATCGGTGTCTTTAATGGGGTCAATCCGTATTTTCTCTTTAAGTGCCAGCACTGCCATTTGAAAGAGGAATTCATCGTGTTCTTTTTCGGACATCCCTTCCAATTTTTTAGTGATGTGTTTATTTTTCCAGTCCACCAGCAGTCCGCGTAAAGGCGAGGATATCTTTTTTTCGGAATCGAGCGGTATCTCATTGAGTTTAAGGATCTTGACTACTCGTTCAATGACCGGGTTCGACTTTACCAGTTCGCTTTGGGTGAGGGTGGTTTCCATCGAGCGCGTATCGGTTATATTCTTGTAATAGGGAGATTCAATATTTTTCTTGGCCGAGATGAGCATTTTCACCTTGGCTTCATAAGCCTCAGGTGGCTGGAACTGCACGCCGATATAGAGCACAAACATGACAATACATACCGTACAGAGGATGACATACTTTCTTCTGAAAATGACCTTTAACAGGTCTCGTGCCGTCGTTTGTCTATCGTTAAGTCCGCTTTCCATTAGAATAAACCCTCCATTACCACAACCGTATCCCCCGGCTGAAGCATAATATCCGGCTCCGCGCTGCCATCCATGACATCTTTGATGTTTACTTTGTATGTCTCATACCCGCCGCCCGGAAGCGGCCGCAGGATCTTCACCCTGCCCGATGAGCCGAACTTGCTCAACCCGCCGGCAATGGCAATGGCTTTGAGTACGGTAATATTGTCTTCCATATAATAAACCCCGGGATGGGTTACTTCCCCGTACACGAAAAATTTTCCTTCAGATATGATCACGGTATCCCCCGGCTGTAAAGGGAGATCTTTTTCCGGGGCGTTTTGCTGCGTGATCGCTTTTATGTTTACTTCTATGGTTTCCTGTCCTTCTCCTTCCTTTTTCTGCCGCATTACCTTGACCCGGCTTGAGGAGGCGTTCTTGCTGAAACCGCCGGCCAGCGAAATTGCTTTGAGCACGGTCATGTTGTCCTCCATTGAATAGACACCGGGTTTAGCCACTTCTCCATAAACAAAAACTTTGCCTTCGGAGACAATAACCGTGTCTCCGGCCAGCAGAGTTATCTCCGTTCCTGGATTTCCCTGCAATGCTTCTTTGATATTGATATCTATGTTTTCCTGTTTCTCGTTCTGTTCTTTCTGGCGCAAAACTTTTACTTTGCTGTTGGAGGCGTTCTTGCTGAAACCGCCGGCCAGCGATACTGCCTTGAGTACCGAGATCTGGTCTTCCATGGAATATACCCCCGGTTTATTGACGTCTCCATACACGAAAAATTTTCCTTCAGATACGATGATCGTATCCCCGGGATTCAAAAGGATATCGGCCTTGGCGTCGCCTTTCATTACCGCCCTGATGTCTACATTCGTTTTTTCATATCCGGCTTCATCGTGCCGCGGTTTTAAAACCTCAACCTTGCTGGAGGGGCTGTTTTTACTGAACCCTCCGGCAATGGAGATGGCTTTAAGTACCGAGGTGTTTTGTTCCATGGAATAGGCCCCCGGTTTGTTAACGTCGCCGTACACGAAGAATTTCCTGCTCCGGGATTCTTTGAGGATTACCGAAATGAGCGGATACCGCATGTATCCGTCGGACAGCTTTGCCTGTATCTCTTCCTGTATTTGGTTCAAGGTCATGCCCTGAACCTGTACATTTCCGATATAAGGAAATGTTATTGTTCCGTCGGGAGAAACCGTGGCTGTAACCGTGAGCTTTTCCGGCTGGAGCACGTTGATCTCCAGAATATCATCCACCCCCACCGTATACTCCTGTATCTCCGCCGCAACCTGCGCCCAAACCTTCGGCATACAGATCAACAGCCCAAAACCGATCAAAATTATTCCCAATATTTTTTTCATTTTTCTTTCCTTATGAGCGGCGAAGCACTACCCTTTCGTTATCGCGGGGGATATGAAGCAATCCCGTTCTTAAAACTCAATTTTCATCCCTGCTGAAACTTTATTCTGCGTATACTCTCGCACATCCTCGTTTGATTTAACCTGCGAATACCCGTATCCGAGATTCACCTTTATATTTTTATTCAACGCATATATGGATGACAGCGAGCCTCCTAATATCGTCTCTTTTGCTCCGGAAGCGGCATATTTCCCGTTTCCGTAAAAACCTGATGCGGTGCAGGATGTGCGCTCGGAAAGTTCTCTCTCCCATGAAGCGCCGGCCTGCCAGCTGTTAAAAAGGTCTTCCGAGTAAGGGGTGGAATCGTACAGCTTGCTGAAATGGATTGCCGCTTTATTCTTTTCATCTATTTCCTGGGCCAGCGAAACAGTCAGCCGCGGTTCTATATATTCCTCATCATCGTAAGATTGAATATAATCAACTCCTGTCCGTGCTTCAGCCGTCAGTCTTTCGGTGATCTTTCTCCGCACTCCTACGGATATAAGGTTATCGGAGAGAATGCCGCCCGGGTCGAAATTGCGGTTCAGAAATTGATAAGAAGCGATCAGTGTAGTCGCTGGATTAAGCTGATAAAATACCTCCGCGGAAAACCTGTTGCCCGTGGAATCCGCTAATTCGGAACCGGAAAAACGGTTTGATTCATTATCGTACAACAAATTCATGGTCAGTTCCTGCGCGAGGTCGCGTTCATATTTAAATTCAAAAGTGTTTGAATAATACCCGTATCTTCCTGAAGGCCGCCCTAAAGATGTTTCTATTGCTCCCATTTCATAGGAATGGATGAAGTGATTGCTCATGCTGAAACGGTCGAATAGTGAGCGCTCCCGGTAGAAATCAATATCCAGTGCTTCGGAGGTATCGTTAAAATCCCGATTTTTAGCGAATACCTGCTGGGTAATTATGCCGTTTACCGTCCAAAATAGAGTTTCGGTTTCATATGCCGCTTTGATCCCCGGGGATATCTCTGTAATCAGGTCTTCCATTTTTTTGTCATTGGAATAAGTGATATTGTCGTTGTAAGTCTCGGAAACGCTTCCAATGGGCGTTATCTTGATTTCCGGCCATTCAAAAGCGCGAGCACCGGCAGGCCGGAACACTACAAGTATACCCGCAAAAAGCAATGTTGGGAATATATTACTAAAGTTTTTTTTAAGTGTGAAAAAAACTAGTTTTCCCATTTTATTAAGTTATACCCTTCAATTATACTATTGCAGATTATTTGAATCATATCCCGGAATTCTCCCATATCTCCTTTTCCCATAGCCATGTGATAGCGGTAGATATCATCGGATTGTATTATCGCCGGAGGATATTCTTTGCTTAATAACTGGGTTATCAGGATTATTCTGCCTACCCTGCTGTTGCCGTCATAGAACGGATGTATACTTTTGAATTCATAGTGGTCATTGGCGGCCTTGCCGATGACGTCTTTGCCGAAAGAATTGACTTTGGCAACGAAATGTTTCATCTTTAAGGTGACATTTATCACACCATTCCTGTATCGGCCCGGGTGTTTATCATGAAAATTATACATAATTAGTGAATGAAGTTTCAGGATGTAGTCTTCGGTTATTTTGAAATCCGGCTTAATCTCTTCCAGCATATACATAAGCGCGTTCTTATGGTTTACCGCTTCCAGTACCTCAAAAAGTTCTTTTCCCCGTACTTTCTCGTTTTTAAACGCGCTTTCCGTGTCTTTTCGGGTCAGCCTGCTCCCGGCAATGGTATTGGAATTGTACACCGTCTCAAGCAAGAAGTGCTCTCTGATTGAGGGTTCATTATTTAGAATGCCTATGGGATTTTTCAGATTTTCCCTGAGTTTGATCACAAATTCCCGCAGGTCAACGTATTCTTTAAAAAGCGTGTTTATGGCATGTGATTGGGCCGGATGCGGCTGTATGTTTTTTTTCATCCAGCGGTATACGGTTTTGTAGCTGACTTCCAAAGTTCGCGCCAGTTCAGACTTAGACATCCCATTTTGCCTGAGTATGCGCACCAGCTTTTCTTTATCGTTTACAACCATTTTCCCGTTTATCATTTTTTTTATTGCAGAGAATTGTTTGTCCCGGAAAAAAGTACTGGAGAAAGGTGTTTGTTCTTAGGACATTTGTCCCATTGATTCAGCGTAAAACAAGTATGCCATATGTCCTATTGTTTTTCAACCGATAAGGGGGGATTCGTGAAAGAGCTTTCAGCAGCGTTTTTTCTTTAATGGTTTTGCGGGAACTCCTACTACTATGGTGTTGTCGGGGACGTGTTTGTTTTTAGTTACTACGGCGCCCGCGCCGGTTATAGCTTGTTTGCCTATGTTGACGGGGGCGACGAGTATTGAGCCGCTGCCGATGAAAGCGCCTGTTTTAATCCTTGTTTTGTGTTTTTGCTTGCCGTCATAGTTGGCGATGATCGTTCCGGCTCCCACGTTGACGTTTTCATCTATGGCTGCGTCTCCTATGTATGTCAGGTGTTTGGCTTTTGATCCTTTGCCTATGGTGGAGCGGACGACTTCTACGAAGTTGCCGATGGAGGCTTTGTCTTGGAGTTTTGTGCCGGATCTGAGGCGGCAGAACGGACCGACACGGCAGTCTTTGCCGATGGTGACGTCTTCCTCAATTATGGTTAAGGGGTGAATAGTGGTGCCTCGTCCTATCGTGACGTTTTCGGCTATATAGGTGGTTACCGGGTCGATAATGTTTATCCCTTTGGAGATATAGGTATAAAGACGGGATAAACGCCGTTTGTCTCGTTCGATAAAAGCTTCTATTGTTTTACGTTTACCGTTGTTGGACATTGAGGCTCCTTTATTTTAGAGAGTAACGTAATACATGATTACTGGTGATTCCGCGTTGAAAAGGATCAGCCGGGAATCCCGATGTCGTCTTGGATGAGCTGGGCGAGCGTGTGGGCGGTTTCCTCTACCAGTGTTTTGTCTTTGCCTTCCACCATGACTCGGGCAAGCAGTTCGGTCCCGGAGTATCGCAGAAGTATCCTTCCTTCTGTTTTGAGTTTTGTTTCGTAGTGTTTGAGTTTTTTGCTCAGGAGCGGGATGTCCTCGAAATGTTTTTTTTCTTTAACCTTGATGTTGATAAGGATCTGAGGGTATTTCTTGAAGCATTGGCAGAGCCGGCTTAAGGAAAGCCGGGTATCTTTCATGATTTTAAGCATTTGTAATGCGGTGAGCAGGCCGTCCGGGGC
This sequence comes from Candidatus Omnitrophota bacterium, assembly GCA_041653035.1. Lineage (GTDB taxonomy): Bacteria > Omnitrophota > Gorgyraeia > Gygaellales > Profunditerraquicolaceae > JAQTZX01. Next base: position 8,556 of record JBAZGE010000008.1, on the reverse strand, counting down.
GGGCAGGTAATTCAGGAAGATAATGTGTCCGGATTGTTCTCCCCCAAAGATGACCTTGTGCTTGAGGAGTGCCTCCAGCACGTGTTTATCTCCTACATCGGTCCTGATTATCTTGATTCCTTGGGGTTCTAATGCCATCTGCAGGCCTAAATTGCTCATTACCGTGGCAATGATGCTCTTATGGGGAAGTTCGCCTCTCCGAAGGAGATAGCCGGCAATTACGGCCATGGTGTAATCGCCGTCCAAAATGGCGCCTTTTTCGTCTATGAGTATGCCGCGGTCGCCGTCTCCATCAACCGCGATGCCGATATCGGCGTTTGTTTTAACGACTATGTCTTTCAGGTTGTGGGGGCTTATCGCGCCTCCTTCATTTATGTTGCGGCCTGATGGTTTGTCGTGTATGGCCTTTACGGTGGCGCCTAACGTGGTGAAGATTTTTTTGGCAAAGGGCGAGGCTGCGCCCCATGCGCAGTCCAAGGCCACGCAGGTTCCTTTTAAGTTCAGTCCTTTAACCGTGGAGATGAGAAAGTTTATATATCGTTTTTGGCTGTCTTTGACCGTGGTGATCGTGCTTTTGGTTTTGCGGGTGTTTTTGGGGTAACGGGTGTCGGTCATATTGCAAAAAATATCGTATTCGATGTGTTCTTCCTCTTTAGGAGAGAGTTTATGTCCGAGGTGGTTGAACAATTTGATGCCGTTATCAGAAGCTTTGTTGTGGGAGGCGGAAATCATGATCCCGGTGTTGCAGCCGAGGTCTCTGACTAGGAAGGACAACCCGGGGGTAGTGATGGTGCCGGCAAGCAGGACGTTTACACCGCATGAACTGATGGTTTCGGCAATGATGCGTTCAATCTGTCTTCCGCTGAGACGGGTGTCTTTGCCGATAACTACGCAGTTTTTTTCGCCGTGGGGTTTCTGGGAGAGTACAAAATCAGCTATGGCTTTGGCGATCTTGACCAGCATTCCATCGGTGAGCGGATAAACTCCCGGGGTTCCCCGAATGCCGTCTGTGCCGAAAAGGTGTTTTTTCATGGGTGAAGAGAAAATCAGGGACGGTTCTATTTTCTAAACTCAAAAAAAGAGAACCGTCCCTGATTTTTTTTAATTCGCGCAGATAACTTACGCTCCCTTGGATCGCGTAAGTTATTTGTTCATTGATTTAATGCATTCGACGCGCCAGCAGCACATGTTTTGGTCGCAGGTCCCCATGATGACGGTGCCGAAGCAGTCAAAGTTTCCTTCTTTGCGCTGGATCGATTTGATGAGGTCTCTTTTTGAGTATTTGTCCGCATCCTTAATTCCTAAGGATTTGGCTTTTTTTTGAATGTCGGGTAGTTTGAGCATAGTTAATCCCTCCTTGCTTTTTATTGCATCCTGCCTGTCGTTGGGCAGTTGTCGCCCTGGGCGTATCGAAGGGCTCCTCGCAATGACGAGAAACTTACAGTTTTATTACTATATCCTTTTTTCTAACCCTGTTATCCACCAGCAGGCCGATCTCGTCGCCTTTTTTGGCGATTGCCAAGGGGGTGCGGTCGATTTGCATGGAGGTGATTTTTTGCGTGAAATCGGTCGTGTGTCCTTTGATCTTGATGCTGTCTCCTACGGAAAGGTTATTGGTTAGTTTGATCACCCCCGCTCTGACTTTTGGGAAATAATGGGTGATCTTGCCGACAACCTTTTCTCCGGCGCCGATATGGATGAGTTTTTTGATCGGGCGCTTTTTGACGGCGGCAATTTTCTTCGCGGTTTTTTTTACCGGGCGTTTAGAAACAGTCTTCTTTTTAAGTTTGAAAGCCGATTTTTTCAACGTAGTCTTTCGAACAAGTTTCTTCCCGGGTTTTGCGGCCGGTTTATTCTTTATGGTCTTTTTTTTAGTCGGCATAGTTTTTTGGTTTGTTTCGTCGTTTTCTGCTTGTCGGCAGGCGCTCCTCGTAATAAAAGGCGCTCGGCTATTTAGAGATTTCTACCAGGGAATCAAGCTGCCCAAAGGGATTTTTTTCTTTTTTGGGATTCCCGGGGTCATCCACCCAGTTGCCGTCCATGACAAAGCGGTAGCGGTAAGTGCCGGGCGCCAGGCTTAGCCTTTTTTCCCAAAGGTTATCTTTTTTGATCATGCGGCTGTCGTTGTCGGTTTTCCAGTTGTTGAATTCGCCGGCGATGTACACATCCGCGGCTTCCGGTGCGGAAATAGAAAATTTCACTTCTGATAATTTTGGGAGTTCTTCCCGGATTTTTTTGTCCATTTTTTCCTTGAGCACGGGCATGATTCCGGCTCTTGGAGTTTCTTCTGATTTTATAGCTGGCATTTCCGCGGGTTCTTCGAAGGTGATGCCCATTTTTTTGTTGTCGATGGTGATGATTTCGCGGGAAAGGCTGTAATAATCTTTGGCCCCGCGGCAGTATTTATCGTATTTAAGGATATGCTGGCCCTGGTTCTGGGCCTCTTTGATGCGCACGTTGACATGTACGATGGTGTCGAACATTTTTTCTTTGAAATCCGCCTTTATTTCGTCGAGCATCCTGAAGGAATGCATGAGGCGGGAATCGAAGTTGACTACCAGGACTTTGAAGTCAACATGATGGTCGAGTCTTTCCGCGACCAGCTTCATGATTTCGTTGAGTTGGCTGAGCCCTTCCAGAGAGAACCTGCTGGCTTCAACCGGAATGATGATGCTTTGAGCGGCGCGGATGGCGTTGATGGTCAGAATGCCTAAATTCGGGGGACAGTCGATAAGTATATAATCGTATCCGCCGCTAAAATTATTGAACACGTCCCAGAGCCGTGACTCCCTGCCGATTTCCCCGGCCAGTTCTTGTTCAAGGGTGCTCAGTATGATGCTGGAAGGAGCGATATCGAAATAGGTGTCCACTTTCTTAATAATATCTTCCAGTTTGGCTTTCTTATGGGTAAGTTTGGAGAGAACGTCGTAAATGCTCAGTTCAGCTTTGATGTTGAGGCCGTATGTCGCGTGCGCCTGAGGATCGATATCTATTAATAATACCTTTTTTTTGTTTTGTGCCAGGCACGCCGCAAGATTTACCGCGGTTGTGGTTTTGCCGCACCCTCCTTTTTGGTTAATTATTGAGATAATCCTCATTCTCTACCCCTCCTTTTTAGGATCGGTTTTCTGACAATTTTTATTTAACCAGCCGGACGTTATCGAAATAAATGAACCCTTTATCCTGAGTGCTGTTCCATTCCTCGATAATAAAAGAAAGCGCCTTGATGGACGTCCAATCGTTTATTTTTTTGAAGTCGGTAAGGTCTATCGTGTAGTCTTGCCATTTTCCGGGCAGCGTGTTCATATAGACTTCCGATTTTTCATTAAGGGAATTGTTTAGTTCGATCCTTAAGGAAATCTTGTCTTTCGGATTTCCGGTTTTTGCAAGAAACCTCAATGTTTTATACGTGCGTACATCCAGCTTATCAAGCCGTATTGAATAAATGCTTTTTTGCGCCGGTTCAAACACGAAGTCGATCTTTACGGCTTCGGGAGCGAGTATCATTGCCGAATCGAAGGACAGACGATGGTTTCTGTTGGCTGCAAATAATATAAGCAACCCGCATACCGCCCCAATACTTATGAGAAAAAGCTTCTTGTAAATATTTTTCTTGGGTTTCTCTTCTATTATTACGGGTTTTACTGTTTCTTTGTTCCCTATCTCGAACTCATTTTTTACCGGCTTCCCATTCCTTGTTGAATCAAGATAGATATCGGCTAAATGGTCGTAAATTTTTTTCTGATTCATTTTATGAATTTTATAACAAAAGTCTTGTGCTGTCAAGGGATATAATTCAACACAATATATAGTGGGTTGGGTTTAGAACGGTACCAAAAGTTGAGGAAGAAAAAATGACGGGTTCAAGAAAAGGGGACGGTTCTATTTTTAAACTTTAAAAAATAGAACCGTCCCCTTTTCTTCTTGAACCCCTTTTCTTTTCAATCTATATAGAGGGACCGGTTTAGGTATTCGGGGATTGGTTTTCCGATTATGGTGTAGAAGTTTGAGAGGTGCATGCGGAACATGCGGTCAAAGTCTTCCTGGTTGTCTCCGTACCACCAGAACCAGTCGCTTCCTTCGGCGATGTACATTTGCTTCACGGCCAGTTTGATGGTTTTTGCGGGAAGGGACCTGCGTTTCAGTTTTTTGAGTTCTTCGCGCGCGGCGGTGAGGTATTCCCAGGCTTTGTTCTTATAGGGGTTGCCGATCCACCGGAAAAATTCCGAATAAATCCATGAGCCCGCGCTGAGCCGGCGTATCCGGCGTTTGGGCGGATGGGCGTTGAGGTAATCGTTGACGGTCACGGTCCTGATATTTTTTTCTTCGGAAAGGCCTTTGTACAACGCGCGCAGGAAGTCATGCCCGTCGTTGGGGTAATATTCCCAGGCGTTCTCCCCGTCCATGGCGATGGTCACTAAGACATCTTCGCCCTTAAAGGCATTGTCTATATTTCTCAGGTGGCCGATGAAATTTTTTACCGCGTCTTCGGCGCGCCATTTATTATACACGAACCCGATCATATCCGAAAGGTTTCGGTCTCGAAAAACGATGCTGAGCTCTCCCTCTTTTCTTTTTAGGAGATGGGGCTGATATACCAGCCGCGAATTGCGTTTTTTCATTTTAAGGGATTTGAATAATATGCCTTCATCGGTCACGATCCAGCGGATCCCGTTTTGTATGAAATAGGGAATGATGTGTTCGCATACGCCCTCTTCCGACGGCCACATGCCCGTCGGCGGTTGTCCGAATATCGATTTGTACATCGTGATGCCTTCTTTGATCTGTGCCTTGGCGTCGGCGGGATACGAGAACTGCACTTTGGGAAGTACCGTGTTGATGTTGGCTTCTTTGGCTATAGTGGTATTGTATAATAACGGCAGTATGGGGTGATAATACGGGCTTATGGCGACTTCTATCCGGCCTTTCTGCAGGTATTCTTTATAGGTGGGCAAAATGTCTTCGAGTATTGCCAGGTGTTTTTTGAGGATGATCTGTTTTTCCTGTTCGGTATAAAACCTCCCTTTTGCCTCTGCGGCTTTGAGCTCCGGTATGCGCTCTCTGAAATAGGGATCGGTCCAGGCAAGGTTGAACCAGACCTGCAGGTCGAGATAATCCTGCTGGGTGTAAGCTTTCATGGATTGTTTTTTAAGGAAGAGTTCGTAATAACGCGGATGGCGGTTAATAACCGTGTCCGGGTTTATCATGAAAAAGCTTTCGCGGATGAAATCTTTTTCTTCATGGGTCAACTCGATAACCGGCTTGCGGGATAGCACGAGGAATTTATCTATGACGTTCTTTTTAGAATAATCCTGGATCTGTTCGATAAGCGAGGGCACCAGGTTGAAGGTTAGTTTGATATCCGGAAAATCTTCCAGCTCTTTGACCATGTCCAAGTAATCTTTAGTGCCGTGAAAACGCACCCAGGGCACGGGAGTCTCCCGGGTGAGCAGGTTTTTGTAGTAGGGCTGGTGCATGTGGAAGATTATCGCGAGGTTAACCATAATAATTTTGGTATACTTCGTTGCTGAACACGGATTTGAATAAAAAACCCCTGAGGGAGTACTCCCTCAGGGGTTGTGGTTATTGCATAGAAGCGGAAATTAGAAGGTTACCTTCATGGTTCCGACTACCTGGCTTGCATATGAATCGTTGTTTCCGTCGAATGCTTTGCCAGGATTGAATAAACCGACCTTGAAACCGAACTGAACGTCTTCGGTATAGTCATAGAACAGGTTGACGTCGAATTCATTTCCGAGGTCTTTCTTGTCTGTCATATCATAGCATGCTGCCGTGCTGCCCCAAACCAAAAGCGTGGCATCATCATACGCTTTTACCGCTCTGGCGTTCGCGTAGCGTAACTTGACCGTGAAATCATCGGTAGGTTTCATTCCTATGTTAATACCGATGACCTGCTGGTTGGTGTTCGCGAACAATCCGTTGATGATGTCGCCGGTAACGATGGATTCATACATTCTGTCCCAGTTCTGGGATAAACGCATATAATCCGCGCCAAAAGACGGCTGCATCTTTACTTCGGAAAGCACATAGTCGACACCGGCTGTGATGGCGGTATCACCCATATGTGTCCTGTCAGGACGGGCTACGGAATTCTTTTGTGTCTGATATACGAATTCACCCCTGGCTTTGAGGTCTTTGACCGGAGCTGCTGATAGCCTGATGCTATAGTTGCTAACCTGGCCTGCGCCGTTCACTGTTTTTTTGATATCCTTTAACACATAAGTTAACTCCGGAGTTATTGTTAAAATTGGATCTTTCGCGATGACGTTCAACGCGTACACATCGGCATCCGCGTTGTTGTCGGCAAGATCGGTATATCCTGATAAGCCTTTTACAAAACCGCCGGTGACTCTGACGGGGGCATAATCAAGTACCGCGACGATCCCGTCAAACGCCCTGCGCTGGCTGAGTCCCTTGAAGCCGGTCGGGAACGAGCTGGCTGCGCTTCCGGTCTGGTTAGTATAAGGATCCGCGACCAATAAGCCGTCGCCAAGTTTGATGGGCTGGCGTCCGACAACCAGTGTTACGGGTTCAAACAGGAATTCTTTCAGGGTCACGAGCGCCAAGTCAAGGTCGATATCGGAATTGGCCGCATCTTCCCCGAGGGTTGACCAGACACGTTCGTTGAGCACGCGGACAGTGGTGGAAACATTGTCCGTGAGATCCGCATCGATGCGGACTCTCGACACTGTTCCCCAGAGATCCCCGTTGTGGGTATTGTTAGTGGTGGTGTCATGTTTCATAAGATCGAACCGGTAGCGGTTGATCCCTATCACATAGATGTCTCCACCTACTTTAACATTCTGGACTTCAGCGTACGCGGCTGCCGTGATGCTGGCCACGAGCGCTATTGCCAGAATAAACATTATTTTCTTAATCATTTTGAATCCTCCTTTTGAACTTTATGAATGCTGGAATATATCAACTAGGTTATTAAATTCCTAGAGAATTACCATATATATGTATATCACTGAATTTTCATTGACTTTAGGCTCTATTTTTCCCCACCTCCTTTTGCGCCTGAAATTAAAGTCATCTCCAGTGGTATAACCAAAATTTTATTATGTTATGATAGTAAATATTTTGCTTTTTGTCAAGCCTTTTTTTTGGGTTTTAGGGTAAAATTTTTTATAAATACCTGTTGTGTATATGTTTATAGTAAAGGGACAAATACTCTCTATTTAAAACTTAGTGAAATTTATCTATTTTAGCAGATCTCTCTTGCTTGGCCTGTCTTTGTTTGCCATATCCTGTTGTGATTTAGGGCCTAATGATATGGTGACGGTTACGGTACTTCCCTGTGGTTCGACGTTTATGATACAAGTTTCTTTTTCTCTTTCAAAGTTCAATAAACGGTTGTTATACTCGATTATATTAAGCAGTGTCCAGTTGTTCATGGAGAGTTGTTCTTTAAAAAAGTTGACAATAAAGTCGGGATTGGATTTTCCTTTATATTTAAGTACGCCTACCCGCATGCCCGCGTTTTCGAAGAAGTAGGATTCTTTATAAACCGGTTTAAGGCCGGCAGGAATAGGGATATCCGAAATCTTGGGGTTTATAGCCGGTTCAAGCAATGCTGTATTTATGTTCTGGGAACCGTTGTTTGGGCTTAAGGTCTCACACCCGCATACAAAGGCCAGGCACAGGATTGTGAGGATAGATAAACGCGTTATTTTCATAATCCTCCCTTTTTCATTAAAAAGAGTTCAATTTCTTTATATATGTTGTTTATATGCTCACGGTTCAATCCGGCTTCCCGGGCATGGGTAATTATCATTTCCGGTGGAATAATATCCTCAGGGCGGTGGCTGTCTGTGTTTAATACCATCTTTGCTCCCAGTTTCAAAGCGCGTTCTACCACATAGGAGTTGGTTTGGGAATGGCCTTTACGGGTGGTTATTTCCAGGAATATTCCTCTTTTTTTTGCCAGTTGGATGTCCTCATCACGGATGAATCCGGGATGTGCGAGTATATCGATGTCAGCGCGCAGGGCGGCCTGGTTTGTGCCTTTTATTACCGGCTCAACCGGGGTCTCTCCATGGCCGACGATGATCTTGATGCCCTGCCTTCGGGAATAAGCGGCCAGCGGTTTGAATTGGCTGGGAGGAATATGGGTAAGTTCGATACCGGGTAAAACCCTTATCCCGGAACTCGCCGGCCAGTGGCCGGTAAATTCCAAAATGGATTTAATGATGAATTTGATGTTGGAATAGTCTGCGTGGTCGGTAATTGCGATAGTCTTGAAGCCCTGCGCCAGATAGCGCACCGCGACTTCCGAAGGAAGCAGATTTCCGTCGCTGAGAAGGCTGTGGCAATGTAAATTGTACATTTTTAGTTGTCAGTTATCTGTTGTCAGCTGTCAGAAAACCCAAAAAACTCTAACGTGCAGCCTGACAACTGAAAACTGACAACGGATAACTAACTGCCCCTGGCAGGAATCGAACCTGCCGCCCACGGTTTAGGAAACCGTTGCTCTATCCTTATGAGCTACAGGGGCAATATAGTTGTCAGTTATCAGTTGTCAGTTTATCAGAT
>JBAZGE010000007.1:0-47377 GCA_041653035.1 Candidatus Omnitrophota bacterium | reverse complement strand
TTACCTGCACGGTAACCCGCCTATTCCCTTTACTTCCCGTATGCCAAGTAAAATCTGTGACAATTTTACGGATCTCCGGTGGAGATATTTAACACTTTTTAAAACTTCTTACTAATGGCTTAAAAAATACCTTTTCTCGATATAAGTATACCACTGCAATTATGACACTTTCAAGGCAATATCGCCTTAAAAAGAAAGCGGTTTCACGGAAAAAATCAACCTTGTTGTTCGACTAATCCCGTAGTTCTTAGAACAACCTCTTCTCTTCCCCTTTAATAAACCGCTTGATATTCGACTTGTGACGAAAAATTATAAAGACAGAAAAAACAATTCCGGTGCCGATGAGGATATTTGACTGCTTTAACAAAAACAAATAGAATGGAAAAACAATTGCGGAAACGATCGAAGCCATGGAAACAATCCTGACTATGGAAAAAACAAGAAACCAGGTAGCCAAAACTAACCCCAATGCAAATCGTAACCCGCTTATGGCTATTGCCAGGCCAATAAGCACCCCTAAAGTAGTCGCCACCCCCTTTCCTCCTTTAATCCCGAGGAATATGGGCCAATTGTGCCCGCAAATACAACTCAATCCCAGAATAATCCGAGCAAACTCACCAGGCACAGCTTGACCAAAGGAACAGAGCGCGTTCCCCAGGAGCATTACCGGCAACAAACCTTTGAGCACATCAAAAAAAAGAACAGTCACTCCCCATCCCCTGCCCAGAACGCGCATGGCATTGGTTGCGCCGACATTACCCGAACCCACGGTGCGGATATCTACGCCTTTAAGCATTCTACAAAAAATATAGGCGGTCGGTATCGAACCGGCGAGATAACTGATGACTGCAGCAAGAAACACGTGGCCCATAGGCAACATTTTTAACTCGGGCTGTTGAAAACGCGCCGGGTACAGCTTCGAAGCTGTACCCGGCGCAGATTCTACGCCCTACAACTTTTTAGCGGTGCCGTTCTGCCCATACAGAATGAAAAAACCTTTTCGCACATAGAGAGCCCCGGAAATAACCGTACCAAAAACCGCGATCCACAAAATAATATGCGCGAAACGAAGATTTACCAGGTAACTAAACACAGATAGCATCTGAAAGGTAGTCGTCAATTTCCCCCACTGGGAAGGATACATATTGATATTTTGTTTTACCAGATAAATAACCACGCAGCCCAGCAAGATGAGTACATCCCGCGTGATCACGATCAAAAGCGCCCAGAACGGAATATCATGCAAAACATACAAGAAAACAAAAGCGCTTAAAAGCAGGATCTTATCCGCCAGAGGGTCAAGAACCAGGCCGGCCGGTGATTTTTGCTCGGTTTTCCTGGCGATATACCCGTCTACCGCATCGGAAAGAACGGCAAGAAGAAATATGGCCAACGCGCAAATCCTCAGGAACGGCCGCTCGGAAGAATAATACAAGCAGGCTATAAAAAACGGGACACTGAGAAGACGGAACAGCGAAATTTTATTAGCGATATTCATCGAAACTACTTTATAAGCCGTATCCGGTTAAATGGGAAATAGATCACGATAGCTTTACCCAACAGATTATTTTTAGGCACAAATCCCCAATAACGGCTGTCCAATGACGAAGCGGAATTATCGCCCAGCACAAAATAGCCGTCTTTCGGAACAGTTATTTTCTGCCCCTCCTTGGCGTAGTCACCCCGGTTATAATAATAAACCTTGGTAAAAATAGGATCCAGCACCGGCTTATCATTCACATACACGGTCCCCTCCCTGAGCTCGATGGTCTCACCGGGAAGGCCGACCAGACGCTTGATGAAAAATTTACGCGGGTCGTCGGGAAAGATAAAAACGATGACATCGCCCCTGACCGGCTGGCGCAAACCGGGCAGCCTCCAGGCTGTCAGCGGGACCTTCGGGCCAAAAATAAATTTATTGACCAGAATAAGATCACGCTCGATCAAAGTCGGACGCATCGAACCGGTGGGTATTTTAAAAGTCTGGATGATGAACGGCCGTATGATGAATAAAGCGATAACGGCGGCAAAGATCCCCGCTTCCAGGTATTCTTTTACTTCGGTCTTGATGCGTTCCTTGAGTTCTTTCTTCATAACATCCCCCGAATTAGTTTATCTTCAAAACCTCCAGAAAAGCCTCCTGTGGAACCTCTACCTTCCCGACCTGCTTGAGCCGTTTCTTGCCCTCTTTTTGGATATCCCAGAGTTTACGCTTGCGGGTAATGTCCCCGCCGGAACATTTTGCGGTCATATGCTTCTTGAGCGGGGTTACCCGTTCGGAAGCCAGGATCTGAGTCCCGATAGCCGCCTGAATGGTGACTTCATATAACTGCCGCGGGATAAGCTCCCTGAGCTTGCCGACCAGGGCGCGCGCCTTGGTGGCTGCTTTTTCTTTATACATCAAGGATGAAAACGCGTCGCAAACCGAACCGTTCAAAAGGATATCCAGTTTAACCAGTTTTATCGGGATGTATTCTTTGACCTCATAATCCATAGAACCGTATCCCCGGGTAAGAGACTTTAACCGGTCGTAAAAATCAACGATGATCTCGGAAAGCGGTATGTCGAAATTAAGCTTAATCCGGTCGGTACCCAGATATTCTTTGGAATTGAACGTTCCGCGCCGGGATTTCACGAATTCGCACACCGGGTCGATGTTCTCAACGGGAATGATCATAAGCAGGCTGGCAAACGGTTCGCTCGCCTCCTGGATATCATTAGAGGAAGGATATTTCGCGGGAGTATCCACCTCGACGACCTCGCCGTTATTTTTCCTGACCCGGTAAACAACATTGGGAACAGTCAAGATAAGGTTCAAATTATATTCCCGCTCCAGACGCTCCTGCACGATCTCCATATGCAAAAGCCCCAGGAACCCGCAGCGGAATCCCAACCCGAAAGACTGGCTGTTCTCCACCTCAAACACGAAAGAAGCGTCGGAAAGGCACAGTTTATCCATGGCATCGCGCAGACTGGGAAAATCGCCCGGATTAACCGGGTATACCCCGCAATAAACCAGCGGTTTTAATTTCCGGTATCCCGGCAAAGCCTCCGTACACGGCTTTTTCACGTCGGTTATGGTATCTCCGATAATAATCTCCCGCGGATCGCGGATATTGGCAATAATATAGCCGACCTCGCCGCAGGTCAAGTCGTCCACTTTCAAATACTTCAGGTCCTTGAAAACACCCAATTCTTCAATCTTGTATACCGCACCGGAATTCATCAGCTTTAACTGGGTACGGGTATCTATCCGCCCTTCGATCATCTTCACGAAAATAACCACGCCGCGGTAAGCATCGTACCGGCAGTCAAAAACAAGGGCCTTGGGCGCGATTTCCATCTTTTCATCCCCCGGCGGCGGGGGGATAACTTTAACAATACGTTCAAGGATATCTTTCACTCCGGTGCCTGCCTTGGCGGACGCCAGGATTATATCTTCCTCCCGGAAACCCAAAACACTGATGATCTGTTCCTTCATATGGGGGATATCGATACTGGTAAGGTCGACTTTATTAAGCACCGGGATTATTTCCAAATTATTTTCCAGCGCCAGATAATAATTGGCAATGGTCTGCGCTTCAATCCCCTGAGAGGCGTCAATGACCAGTACCGCCCCTTCGCACGCGGACAGGGATTTGGAAACCTCGTAGGTAAAATCCACGTGCCCCGGAGTATCAATGAGATTGAACACATACTCTTTACCATCCAAGGCACGGTATGCCAGGCGTACGGTCGAAGCCTTAATGGTTATGCCGCGTTCCCGTTCAAGGTCCATATCATCCAACACCTGCTCCTTCACATTCCTCCTGTCCATGGCACCGGTTATCTCAAGGATACGGTCCGCGAGCGTAGACTTGCCGTGGTCGATGTGAGCAATAATAGAGAAATTCCTTATTAAAGATTTATCCATATTTCGTTATTGTCGTCAGTTTCGTTAATGTCGTTAGTTTCGTTCGAGCATTCGAACGATATTAACGACATTAACGATACTAACCATTTTCTTTTATGTGTCGTAACAACGCGTCTACGACCTGCGTAATAGTCATGTGAGTGGTATCGACATAAACTGCCCCCCTCGCTCGTTTTAACGGCGCGACTTTACGGGTGGAATCAATAGTATCGCGGTTATGCAGGTCTGCGGCCACATCATTGGCCTTCACCTGCGGCATATCCGATTTTTCCTTCAATTCCTTGTGCCGCCTCTTTACCCGCTCGGCGAAATCGGCGTCGAGAAAGAATTTTTTCTCCGCTTTCGGGAAAACCACGGTCCCCGTATCCCGCCCTTCCATGACACAGTTTTTTCCGCGGGCGAGTCTGCGCTGCAGATCAACCATAACCGTGCGCACTTCCTTGATTTTAGCCACATCGGAAACCAGTTTCGTGATACGGGGATAACGGATAGCCTTGGAAACGTTTTTACCGTCCAACAAAACCTTCAATCCGCCGGTTCCTGCGCTCTTCAGGTCAATATCGGTATCCCGGGCAACCCGGATGATAAGGCGTGTTTTTCCCGGATCGATATTTGCGTCCAGGATTTTTAAGGTCAGGGCCCGATACATGGCACCGGTATCTATATAGGTAAACTTCAATTTTTTCGCGATCATGCGTGCAATGGTACTTTTCCCCGCCCCCGCGGGGCCGTCTATGGCAATAATCATCGTATTTTTTCCCGTTTTATTTTCGCGGCGTTCAATATCCGGTGTAGTTTCCGGGTCGCATTATATTTAACTGCCGACTCGATAGAAAACAATTCTTTCCTGAGCGCTTCTATAGCCGCGATAATATTCTTTTTGTTGGAATACATAATGTCGCTCCACAGCTCTCCGTCGGAAGCGGCAACCCGGGTCGCCTCCCGCAGGCTCGGCGGAGCGAACGCCAGGAACTGAACCGGTATGACATTCATCAAAGAAAAAGCGGCCACATGCGGCAGATGGCTTATTAATGACAATGCCCGGTCATGTTTCTTCGGGTCCAGAATGACAACCCGCGCTCCCACTGAAACCCACAGTTTTCTGACTTTGCGAACGGCTTCCGCGCGCGTTTTGGCAACCGGCGTGACTATGCATACAGAATTGTTGAAAAGGCCGGTTTGAGCGTATGACACCCCCCGTTTCTCCGAACCGGCCAAAGGATGGCTTCCCACAAAACAGGGAAAGATTCCGGTTAAAGAAGAAACGATCTGTTCCTTGGTACTGCCGACGTCGGTAACCACGCATCCGGGACCGGTGTAGCGCGCAATGGCCGGCGCCAGCGAAAGGATAGCTCCCACCGGCATAGCCAGTACCACCAAGTCCGCCCCTCCGATTATATCCAACGAACGCGAACCCTTATCAACAGCTCCAAGCTTAATTGCGCGGACGATATTCTTCTGATGGCGGCTTACTCCCACCACCTCACGGGCAAGGCCTTTCTTTTTCAACGCCAGCCCCAGAGATCCTCCGATAAGCCCCGTCCCGACTATCGCTGCTTTATTAAACACTTACAGATCCCTCCCTACCGCCGCGGACACTTTTCCCAATTCTTGCATGAGCAATTTGAAATTCTCCGGGATGAGCGACTGAGCGCCATCCGACATCGCCTCCTCGGGCCTGCTGTGCACCTCTATGATCAAACCGTCGGCGCCTGCCGCGACTGCCGCTTTGGATAAGGAAGAAACTAACCCCCATCTCCCGGCGGCATGGCTGGGATCGACGATAATCGGCAGATGCGATAACTGTTTAACCGCAGGCACCGCGCTGATATCAAGGGTATTACGCGTATAATCCTCAAATGTGCGTATGCCGCGTTCACACAAGATAACGTTGAAATTTCCTCCGGAAAGGATATATTCCGCGGACATGAGCAGATCTTTAATGGAAGATGACAAACCGCGCTTCAACACAACCGGTTTTTTGGTCAGGCCGACCTCTTTCAGGAGGTTGAAATTCTGCATATTGCGCGCCCCGATTTGTAAAATGTCCACGTACCGCGCTACCAATTCCACATCCCGCGGGTCCATAACTTCGCTGACCGTTACCAAATCCAGGTCTTTTCCCACCCGGCTTAAATATTTAAGGCCCTCTTCACCCAATCCTTGAAAACTATACGGGGAAGTGCGCGGCTTAAAAGCGCCTCCGCGCAGGATCTTTACCCCCGCTTTCTTGACCTCTTCCGCGATCTCATAGAGCAGATCGAGATTCTCGACGGCGCAGGGCCCGGCCATGACCTCGATGTGTTTTCCGCCGATCTTTACCCCTTTTCCGACATCGATAACCGAAGGCTCTTTCCTGAATTCCTGTGAAACCAGCTTATAAGGCGAAAGTACCGGCAAGACCTTTTCCACCCCCGGAAAAACCTCCAAAGGAGTCACCCGCAATATATCTTCCGGGCCAATGACACCGATAATGGTACGCTCGGTACCTTTGGATATATGCGGAGTCAGGCCGAGTTTCTGGATCTTTTCCGTAAGATGCTGGACCTGTTCGTCGGTAACACCGGGACGTAAAACGATAATCATATGATATCCTCCCCTTAAAGGGTTAAACTATTTTTTGTTCAGAACATTTTTCAAAGCCTTGACGAACTTCTTGTTTTCCGCGGGAGTACCTATGGTCACCCGGATATACCTGTTCAACCCATACTGCTGCATATCCCTGACGATCACGCCTTCCTTCAGCATGGCTTGAAACACTTCGACCCCGTTGCGCCCCGTATCCACGAGGATAAAGTTTGCCACCGAAGGCACGAAGAAAATCCGCATGCGCCGCAAAGCGCCGGAGAGATACCGTTTACCGTCGAGGACCATCTTCCTGGTTTTACGCAGAAATTCGTCATCGTCTAACGCGGCCATTGCCGCCGCCTGTGCCAGCAGATTGACGTTAAATGGCTGACGCACGCACTCCATATACGAAATCAGCGCGGGAGATCCCACCGCATAACCGATCCTGAGCCCGGCTAAACCGTAGGCCTTGGAAAATGTCCTCATAACCATGAGATTATTATTTTTGAAAAGATCCGTACCCCGGGGAAAATCAGGAACGTCGATGAACGTATCATACGCCTCATCCAAAACCACCAGCACATGAGCAGGCAGATCTTTGACAAAACCAACGAGTTCCTTTTTCGACACATACGTACCGGTCGGATTATTGGGATTAGCGATAAAAACCAGTTTAGTCCGAGCGGTTATCTTTTTCTTCATCTCCTGCAGGTCAAACCTGAACGCCTTCAAAGGAACGGTAACGACACGCCGGTTGTTCACGCGGGAAAGTATTTCATACTCCAGGAAAGTCACATCCGCAGTCAAGACCTCCTCGTCATCCTCCACAAACGTCTTTATGATAACGTCGATCAACTCGTCCGAGCCGTTGCCGAGCACGATATTCTCCGGGACCAGCGATAACTTATCCGCGAGTTTCTTTTTTAAATAAAATGCCTGGCTGTCCGGATACCGGTTAACCGTGGTAACCGTTTTTCGTATCGCCGCCAACGCCTTGGGCGAAGCCCCCAGCGCGTTTTCATTGGAAGCCAGTTTTATAACTTCTTGCAAACCCAATTCCCGTTTTGTCTCCTCTATCGGTTTCCCCGCCTTATACGGCGTCACCTTTAAAATATGTTTTCTTACCAGGTTTTTCATCTTACTCCTTACCGACAGTCATATGGATAGGACATTGTGTTTTTGAACAATAGAGAATCGAATCAGACCGCATAACAGCGCACTACTCTCCCACCGGATACGATCCCAATACTTTCAGGAACGTACACTGGTTTTCCAATTCCTGCAGAGCGCGCTTTACCGATAGATCCTCGCGGTGCCCTTGCAGGTCGACATAAAAATAGTAATCCCACGCCTTCCTCCGGGAAGGGCGCGATTCGATCTTAGTCAAGTTAATCGCGTGTTTTTTAAAAGGCATCAGCATATCATGCAAAGCCCCCACGTTATCTTTGATGGAAAAAACGATCGACGTCCGATCATCGCCGGTGCGCGGCACATCGGTTTTCCCTATAACCAGGAACCGGGTAATATTATGCGGCATATCCTCGATATGAGCGGCCAGCACGCGCACTTTATACATCCGAGCCGCCAGCAGGGATGCGATACAGGCACAGTTCTTTTCCCGGGCGGCGATCCGGGCGGCCAGCGTAGTGCTGGAAACCTCCCTGCGTTCCCGTCCGGGGAGATTCTCCTGCAGCCAGACGCGGCATTGCCCGAAAACCATGGGATTGGAATACACGTATTTTATTTTCTCCCGCGGGCAGTTTGCCAGCAGATTATGGGAAACTTCAAAAAGAACCTGGGCGCAAATCTTCAACTCCGAATCCATGAACATATCCAGCGTATAATTCACCGCTCCCTCTATCGAATTCTCTATCGGCACCACGCCGAAATCCGCGTTATCCCGCTCCACTTCAAGGAACACATCCGGGATAGTATTACAGGAAATATACTGTATCTGCGAACCAAACCGTTTGAGGGTCGCCAAATGAGTAAAGGTCGCTTCCGGACCCAGATAGGCTACGCGCAAAGGGATCCCCTGGGAGAGGCTGACCGACATTATCTCTTTATATATCGCGGTCAACGCGGGCGGGCTTAACGGGCCTTTGTTCAACATGCATATCTTTCGCAGTACCTCCCGCTCCCGTTCCGGTGAATACGGACTGCGGCCGGCCGCACGCTTGACCTCCGCAATCCTGGCGGTGACCGCGGTGCGCTTATTCAAATATTCCACAATTTTCCCGTCTATAACATCGATCTGTTTCCGGAGCGCGTTAAGATCCATTAGACACCTCTTTCGCCGTATCCGCCGGAGCATTCATTTCATCCTCCTTATTAACCAGGAAATCCGGGAAATTTTCGATTTTAGGCAGTTCATCCAGAGACTTCAACCCGAAATATTCCAGGAACTGACGGGTGGTACAGAATAATTTCGGCCTTCCCGGCGCTTTTTTTCTGCCGCTCACCCGAATAAGATTTTTATCCGACAGGGTCTTCATAATACCATCCACATTGACCTTACGAAAAGATTCTATCTCAAATTTGGTCACCGGCTGTTTATAGGCGATAATAGCCAGCGACTCCAACGCCGAACGGGACAGCCGTTCAGCGCGCGGTCCGCGGGCCAGAAACTTCTTGATAAACGAGGCCAGAAAAGGCGCGGTAATCAGTTGAAACCCCCCGGCAACCTCATAGAGGCGTATTCCGCGGTTCTGGGCCTCATATTCAGCCCGCATTTCCCCAAGGAGGCCGCGTATCTGCTCGGCATCGAGATGGTTCAAGACTTTTTTTATCTGGTCTATCAATACCGGTTTTTCGCTTATAAAAAGCAGGGCTTCTATGACCGATTTATTATTATCTTCCGGCATGGTTTTATTTTACCTTTTTTTGTTTGTATACTTCGTTTAATAATTCTTCGGTAGTGCCGATGTGAACTCCGTTCTCCAGAGCCTTCCTGATCATCGCCTGCGCTTCCGCTCTTTTGTATCCCAGCTGCGTGAGCACCGCCAAGACTTCCTCTTCCATATCGGCGGGGAATGATTTCTTTTCTTTTACCGCGCCATCCTGAATAAGCCCGAACTTGGCCACTTTATTCTGCAGCTTTGCCACGATCTCTTTCGCCCGCTGCTGGCCGATGCCGGGAAGAGACTTCAGAAAAATTATATCCGCTTCATCGATGGCGTTGGCGATCAAAGAAATAGGCTGATTTAAAGCGCGCAGGGCCGCCCGGGGCCCGATTCCGGACACGGTGATGAATATTTGAAAGAACTCTTTTTCGACTTCGCTTAAAAAACCGATCAACACCGGGATACTGCGTGAAGGTTCAACCTGATAATAATGATACGTCATCAGGCTGATCTCTTGTCCCGGGGAAAAATTCTCTTCTATACGCTGCATTACGGCAACCGGAACAAACACTTCGTACACGATCCCTCCCCGGTCAATAAGCAGGTAGGTATCTCTTTTTTCGATCACTTTGCCGTAAATTCGGGCGATCATACTATTCTCGCGTTAAACGATTGCATTCCGTAACCGGTCCGCTTTACCGATGTAATTATATGCAATGGCCAGCGCCAATGCGTCGGTCACATCCAGATAACGGGGAAGACTGGTAAGATTAAGCATCATACCCACCATTCGCTGGACCTGCAGTTTCGAAGCCAACCCCTGTCCGGCAATCGCTTTCTTGACCCTGGTTGCCGAATACTCAATCAACGGTAAACCGGCTGACGCGCAGGCAAGGCAGATTATACCGCGGGCCTGGCCAAGGAGAAAAGCGGTGGTGGGATGCTGATAATGAACGAATATCTTTTCCAACACCATCACCTCGGGGTTATGCGCGGACATTATATCGATTATTGAAGCGTAGATTTTATTCAAACGATCAGGGAGCGGCTGACGGGGAGAGGTTTTTATTACTCCTGCTTTCACGAGCGACACCCTGTCGTCCCCTGCGTCGATTATACCGTAACCGGTGACGGCGAGAGCCGGATCGATCCCGAGGATCCTCCGGCAGATGCTATTCTTCTTCATTGGCTAACTGCGATAGAACCTCTTCGGGGATATCGGAATTCTCATATACTTCCTGCACATCTTCATGCTCTTCCAACGCCTCTACAAGGTTTAAAATTCCCTTGGCGTCATTCCCGACCACTTTTACCTTTGAAGACGGTTCCATGGTGAGTTCGGCGGTTTCACAGGTAATATTCTTTTCCTGCAGAGCCGCTTTTACTTTTTCAAAATCCTGCGGCTGGGTATATATCTCGAAATTATCCTTATCTTCCGACTTCACGTCTTCCGCGCCGGCCTCAAGCACGATATTCATAAGATCGTCTTCCTTGACGGTATTCTTGCTTACCGCAATATAGCCTTTCTTGGTGAACATCCAGCTCACCGAACCTGCTCCGGCCATATTACCGCCTTTCTTGGACAAGATGTTGCGGATTTCCGCGGTGGTGCGGTTTTTATTATCGGTAACCGCCTCGACCATGATCGCGACCCCGCCCTGCGCGTAGCCTTCGTACATGACGGTTTCATAGATGACGCCCGGTAATTCCCCGGTCCCGCGCTTGATGGCCATCTTTACGTTATCCGAAGGCATGTTCGCTTCTTTGGCCTTAGCCATGACCGCGCGCAGGCGCGAGTTCATATCCGGATTGCCGCCGCCTTCACGGGCGACCACGGTTAATTCCTTGATGATCTTTGTGTACACCGCGCCTTTTTTCGCGTCCAGCGCGGCCTTCTTATGTTTAATACCTGCCCATTTAGAATGACCTGACATTTTAATTCCTCCTTAAGCGGTTATTTACACGAATTTATCAAAAAAAAATCAAAGGTTAGGCAGGATAAGCCGGGTTCTGTGCAGGCGATGCTGCCACCGTCCTGTGCGGCCATTCCTCTGTTTTCCCGGATCACTCCGGAAATTATGCGGCCAACCCTCCCGCCCGACCTCTTTCAAGGATTTCAAACGGGCCGTTTTTATCCATACCGGAATATCCGGCATAAAGGGCGGGACTATTTAGCCTTACTCCACGTAGAGATTGCGACGTTTCAGGTGGTCTCTCCGGTTTTGCTTCGCAAAACCGGAGGACTGCTCGTCTCTGTAGCTCTCCTGAAAATAATCCCGGAGGACTATTTTCAAGACCCCGGATAGTGTACCTTCTTACGGGATATCCGTCCGCCATTATTTCAATGGCGGAGGCGGGCATTACCCGCTACGCTGCCCTCTGGAGCCCGGACTTTCCTCCCGTCATTGAATAAATGGCGGGCGGCCGCATCCTACCTAACCTTTCGTAGTCCTTCCTTCACGGCCTCATTGGCCAGTTTATCGGCACCCAGGTTCTCTTCCCTGGGAATATGCTGTATGGAAAATTTCTTAAAACCCGCAATAAGCTGTCTGCTCTGCGTGTATAATTCCAATATCCCGGGATGCCTGACTTTATAATCGCCGTTTATCTGCCGGGCTAACAACTGACTGTCGGTACGCATGGCCACTGAATCGGCTTTCAGGCTTAAACATTCCATCAATCCGCAGATCAAAGCGGTATATTCCGCCACGTTATTGGTGGCGTGCCCGATGTACCGCGAAACATTCTGTACCGGTTCCCCGCCGCGGCAGATAACCACCCCGATACCGCTGGGGCCGGGATTACCTTTTGACGCGCCGTCAATGTAGACCGTCAGTTCATTACTCATCTACATACAGCATCCGGTTGCAAATCTCACAGGTAATGATATTGCTGTACATCTTTATCAGATTGATCACCTGCGGCGGAACAAACATATTACATCCTTTGCAGGAATTATCTTTTACCAGAACTATAGCCAGCCCGTCTCGATTGGAAAGAATGCGCTCGTATTGGCTGAGGATCTTCGCGTCTATACCCGGCAGGATCTGTTTACGCTGCGCCTCAAGTTTCGACAGCATATCGTCAATCTCTTTAACACGGTCTTCAAGCTTTTTTTTATCGCCGTTAAATACTGCTTCGTCACCCTGCAGTTTCTTCTTAGCCGCCTCCAGATCTTCCTTGGCCCGGTCCGCATCTTCCATATCCTTAATGATCTTGTCTTCGACCAGGGAAGCATCCGCTTTCACATCCCGTATCTGCTGCAGCATCGTGGAATACTCCTTATTGGTCTTCAAAGAATACAGCTGAGACTGGAGTTTTTTCGCGCCCTCTTCTTTGGCTGCCAACTCCAGTTCGTGTTCCTTTTTTTGTTTCTGCAAATCCAGGAAAAGCTTCTCGAAATCCGAGAGCACTTTCTTTTTCTCATCAAAAGCCGACTGCAGGAACTTGATCTCTTCGGGTTTAGCCGTTTTCTCCTCATTTAAAACGTAGATCTGCGAGTCTAAAGACTGCAGTTGAATCAAATTGGAAAGCTGGATTTTAAGGTCTGGTACCGCCAATGAGAGCTCCTTCGGTTATGCTATACAGATGTTAAAAAATGGTGGGCGATATAGGATTCTCCCGCCATACCGCCTATCCGCCGGGCGGGATCCCGTCCCTTTTTTGAACAGACACTCCTATACGTTCCTGTGAAAAAATCGCCCTGACCTCTCTTATTTTAAAAATAATGGGCGCAAGAGGAGTTGAACCTCTGACCTCCACAATGTGAATGTGGCGCTCTAACCAACTGAGCCATGCACCCAAGCCTAAAATTTCGCCCTTATCAAATCCTCGGCCATCTCGTCCTTGTTAAGGGAGGACGGGGGAACCTATGACCTCCACAATGTGAATGTGGCGCTCTAACCAACTGAGCCAATCACCCAAGCCCATCTCTCGCTTTTCTTGTACTCCGCTGCGCATCCCTGGGCCCACAGGGATTTTCCCGCCCTGCCGTTTATCCGCCGGGCGGGATCCCGTCCCCAGGGTTTTTCCTACCGGGACGGGAGAACCCCGGACCAAGTGATTTGAATCATTTTCCTGGGCCCACAGGGATTTGAACCCCGGACCAAGTGATTATGAGTCACCTGCTCTAACCAAGCTGAGCTATGGGCCCCAATAATTTATGTTAAAGTAGAATAAAAATTATACCAGATTTATGAGGTTTCAGCAAGGAAAATTTGTGAATTTGAAGCGGCAAATTAACGGGGGGGGGCGCTACTTTTCTCCTTCATCGCCTTCTCGATCCGATCCTCTCACGCCGGGAAAAACACTCCATCTATTTTAACGGCTGTTTCAAATCCTCGTTCTCTTTTTTGATCAGGATAAATTCGGTCTGAATCTGACGCAAGTCCAATTCCAGTTTTGTATTCCGGCGTTCCTCTTCCTTAAGTTTCTCAAAAATATCGGCGTTTATCCTGTCTTTCTCATCTATCCTGGCCAACGCCAGCTGGATCTGAGCATCCTTATCCTTGATCTGCTTTTCAAGCGAAGATGACCATTCTTTCTCCTTCTGTAATTCCAGGAAAAGGGAATCTTTCTCTTTCGATACCTGCTTAACGCTTTCTTCTATTTTTCTGTCTACGTCCGCCACGGTCAATTTCAACAGTTCTTCAAGTTTAATCCTGCGCAGCTTCTCCTTTTCCTGACCGATAAAAAAAATGGCCGCGTTCACGGTAACCGCGGCCAAAATCAATACCAGTATAGTTTTTACGTTTAACCGATGTGTCATGCTGTTCCGGGATCTTTATTGTGCCTGCGGAGGTACGGTAATGATGATCTTATCTATCTCAACTGCCCGTTTGCCGGTCAAAGTAGACCGGCCGTCCTTGATCACGAGCCCGCGGTTCCCCTTTTCGAGCTTGACCCTGTCCATTTCTTTCTGAGCCTCGACCTTTTTTAAATACGCGTCGCGCCTGAGGTCCCTGATCCTGCCGCGCAGTTCACGCAGGCTTTGCAGCCTGACTTCCAAGGAGGCTTTTACCTCCTGCAGACCGATGATTTTCCCCTCGAGAAGCCGCAACCGTTCCCGAGCTGCTGCCAATGCCTCCCGGGCTTTCCGGGCGTCATCCTCGAAGACTTGCTTTTCAAGCTGTGATTTACGCAAAAGCTGTTCGCTCTGGTTCAGTTCTAAACGCAGATCGTTCAATTCGGCGTTCAACGCCTCTTTTTCTTTGAGTATTTTTCCGAAGAGTTCTTCCTGGTGGGAAAATTTGTTCTTTATTTCTTCCAGCTCGGCCTTAAGCTGCGTTTTTTCTTTTTCAGAAACGGAATACGCCTGCCGGATCTGTTGAAGACTACGGTATTGCATCACAAAAAAAATCGCCTCAGTTACAATAACCAGAATCAACAAAATTATAATTACAGAATTTATCCGGTTTTTTTCACCCATATGAGGTAGAAAAAATACGTTTTGTGGAGCCCCTCGGTTTAAAAACCGAGGATCCCTCCCCGAAGCAAAAAACACATTCCGCAAATTCCTATCCCCGGTCTAAAGGCCGGGGATTTTACGGAGAGGATTTAAAAAAGTAAATACAGTTTATCTTAACACTTTCCGTGCTAAATGCAAGAAAAAAAGGGACAGGCCATCAAACCCGCCCCTTCTCAATCCGAAAGGCATTCTCTTGAATCCCCCCGATACTGCAACATGGCTGGTGGTGACGCAGTAATTTCAAAATTAATATTCTCGTTCGTGAACAATGCTCATATCAAGAAAAGCCCGTAATCTGCGCGAACGGCTGGGATGCTTGAGTTTCTTTAAAACCTTCGCTTCGATCTGGCGGATCCGTTCCCGGGTAACCTTAAAGATATTCCCCACCTCCTCAAGTGTCCGGGGACAGCCGTCTTCCACGCCGAAACGTAAAACCAGTATTTTCCTCTCTTTCTCGGTAAGAGTATTCAACACGCTTTCCATCTCTTCTTTCAACAAAGACTGAACCGCGGAATTCGCGGGAGAAGCGACCCGTTTATCCTGGATAAAGTCCCCAAAATGAGTATCCCCTTCGTCACCGATAGGCATCTGCAGGGAAATCGGTTTCTGGGCAAATTTCAGTATCGCTTTGACCTTTTCCTGAGATAAACGCATCTTAGACGCAATTTCCTCAGGCCGGGGTTCCCGGTCATTCTGCTGAAGGAATATACGGGAGAGACGGATCATTTTATTTATGGTCTCGGTCATATGCACCGGGATGCGTATGGTACGAGCCTGGTCGGCGATGGCACGGGTTATCGCCTGCCGTATCCACCAGGTAGCGTAGGTAGAAAATTTATAGCCGCGCTTGTATTCAAATTTCTCCACCGCGCGCATTAACCCGATATTCCCCTCCTGTATCAGGTCCAAAAAAGATAACCCCCGGTTATTATATTTCTTGGCGATACTGACCACCAGCCTTAAATTCGCCGCCACCAACCGTTCTTTCGTCTTGTTGAATTTCAAGTGCGTGGACTTGATAGCCCTCATCAGTTCCTTAATGCCGGCGTAGGATTCTCCAAGCTCCCGGGTTATCTCCCGTTTCCTTCTCAGGTTCGGCTTACTCTGACGGTGAAGGCAATCGAATTCTTTTACCAGTTTGTTCAATTTCAAAACAACTCCTTCGACAACGGATGTGGTAAAATTAAACTCGAGCGAAAGGCTCAACGCCTTTTCGTCATTATGCGTGCGCCGTAAACGCTGGGAGATCCTCTTGAATTTCTTTAGAATATTCCGCGGACTGGACTTAATCTCGCCTTTTATCACTTCCTCGATATTGATATAGCCGTCGAGTATATCCTGAACCACCGCCAGTATCTCGGCGCGGGCAAACCGGGTAACAAGGACGGACTGCTTGAAATTTTCCTCGGCATCCTCTATTTTTTTCGCCAGTTCGATCTCTTCTTCACGGCACAAAAGCGGGATAGACCCCATCTGTTTCAGATACATTTTGACGGGATCGTCCAAATGCAGGAATTCCTCCTCCGATTTTAACGGCTCGATCAAAACCTCTTCTTTCACCGCCGCGGCAGTCGTCTTACCGGCATCCACCTCATCTTCACGTTCGACAATCTGGATATCTTCATTACCCAACACGTCAAAAATATGGTCAATATCTTCCGACGATGATATCCCTTCCGGCAAAAGATTATTCACCTCGTCATAGGTAAGGAAACCTTTTTGTTTCCCCAAGGCGATAATCTTTTCCATGTCTTCCCGGCCGAATACTTTCTTTTTCATGATGCTCCCTCTTTGATTAAGGAGTGAAACTCCTGCATCAATTTATGTAATTTTTCCTCATCCCCCGATTTTTGCGCGTTCTTTATCTCTTCGTGCAAAAATCTTTTTCTTGAATCTTTTTTCTTGCTTTTCAGCCGCCGTATACAATCATCGACGATCTCCTCCTTATTGGACGGCTCCGTGTCGCGGGTAAAGGCGGACTCACAGATCAAACCGGAAATCTCGGTATCGGCGAAATGGTTGATCAAAATACTGGGTTCTACTTCCCTTCCCTGGTCAAGAAAATCGAATAATGCCGTTACGATGCGAAAAATTCGTTCATCCTGAAAATCAGCCGGCTCGATCCGCCGCCGTATCCTATCTGCCAACGAGCTCTCTTCCAGCATGAGTTTCATCAACAACTGCTCCGTGGGATTGACCGCCCGGTTCTTATGCACGGGGGGCGGCTGACCTTCCGCGAACGGCCTGTCGCTTTTGACCTTCTTCAACTCATCCTTCAGAGAATTAACGTCGATCTCCAGGGCGCCGCTGAGTTTCTTCAGGTATTCCGATTTCAGTATCGAATTCGAAAATTTACCGATCGTGTTCAGCATTTCGGAAGAAATGTTCGCCTTATCTTCAATAGACCGGGAACTGAAACGAGATTCTAAAATCGCCAATTTATAATCAAACAGGGTTGCCGCCTGCCCGACCAATGCCTTAAAAGCATTGATGCCTTTTTCACGCACGAATGAATCGGGATCATATCCCTCGGGCAATGAAACCACCTTTACCTGCATACCCTCTTCGACAAAAATATCCAAAGACCGCAGGGTGGCCATCTGCCCCGCGCTGTCCCCATCATATACCACAACCACATTATGCGTGTAGCGTTTAATTAACCGGGCCTGCTCCTGCGTCAGGGACGTGCCCGACGATGCCACGATATTGCGCACGCCGTGCTGATAGGGAATGATAAAATCAAGGTATCCCTCGACCACGATCATGAAATCCAGGTCGCGAACGGCGTCCTTGGCAAGATGGAGGCCGTATAAACAGTTTCGCTTCACGTACAGGGGAGTCTCGGGAGAATTAACGTATTTCGCCGTATTCTTATCGCCCACCCCGGGCATGACGCGCGCGCCAAACGCGATTATCTTGGACTTTATGTCAAAAACCGGCATAATGATCCGGCTGCGGAACCGATCATAATATCCGCCGCCGTCACGAGGAAGAATAAGCCCTGCTTTTTCGAGAACGGCTAAACCGATATTCTTATTCCGCAGATGCGCGATCAGCGCATCCCAGGCATCGGTGGCAAAACCAATCCTGAATGACCGAAGAGACTCTTCCGACAACCCCCGGGCAAAAAGATAATCCTGAGCCGCCTTCCCCTTAGGCGAATTCAGATTATTTTCATAAAATTTTGCCGCCAGGTCATTGACCGCGTGAAGAGCGGAAACCATTCCCGCCGCCGGAGAGTTTTTCCTAACCTGTTGCGGAATGGCTACGCCCGCCTTTTTTGCCAGCGCCTCCACCGCCTCCAGAAACTCCAACCGTTCATACTGGAGAAGAAAATTCAAAACGTTGCCTCCCGCCCCGCAGCCGAAACAATGATAGATCTGACGGTCGGGAGAAACCATGAACGACGGCGATTTCTCGTGATGAAAAGGGCATAACGCCCTGAAATTCCTTCCCGCGCGCTTCAAAGGTATATAGTCGGAAATAACCTCGACAATATCCACGCGGTTCAGTATATCTTCGATTATATTTTCCGGTATATGGCCCATAGACAAAACCACCAAGAGACGCTCGTAACCGCTTTCTACATTCCCTTCGAACCTTTGGACCGGCGGAAGCGGCGGAAACCGGAACAACAGATAATATCCAATTTTTCTTCGTTTTCTATTTTGTCCAGCAACAAGTTCAAACCAAGCGTATCCGAAGATATATGCCCGGCAATAACAACATTGAGACCCGCGTCTTTTGCCTTTTTAAAATGATCTTCGCCCAGATGCATCGAAATAATAGTCCTGACGCCGGTTTTATATAACTTGTCGTACACATCTTTATGCCCCTCGGTCCCGCCGGTCATCTCCACAAACCATTTTCCTACCGTGCGGCGCGGATTCCCCAATATGACCCGCGGCCCGGCGTTATTGCGGGCAGCTTCCGCATATTCGGGAATATTCATCAACAACCGCACAATATGTTCCAGGGTCGGCGGCCGCTCTTTCAGCAAAAGCCTGTTTATAAACTGGTGCGCCTGATTATCAGCGGGAGTATGAGCACAAACAAACGGGATGTTAAGCAGCCGGGCAGCGTCAACAGAACGCATGTGATTGGCCGGCAAGATCTTTCTCTCCACTTCGCGTTTCCGTTCCTCCAGAAACGCCTCGGCAACTTTCTGAGGGACGCCCGCCTGGGTAAGCAGATCCACCTGAAGCTGCAAAACCTCATACAGAGCGGCGTACGCGCCGCCGCCGGGATGATGGGCAAAAACCATATCCACCCCCTGCGCTTCCCTGAGCCGGTCTGCCAGGATGATTTCCGGCACCTCGATATCTATTCCGACGAGTACCGAGGTAACCTCGATACCGGGATCGCCGTACAAAATAGCACTGTCGGAGAACGAACGTATCGAAACTTTGTCCTTCCGGGGATCAGCTTCAATCCCGTGTTTCAAAATCAATCTATAAAGATGCGCTAATCTCATTCTAAAATGCTCAATCCGTTACTTTTGGGCGGCGCCGTTGAAATGCTCTGAAGTCATAAACCTGGACATAATGTTCCTCCAAAGCCAATTATAGGTCGCGGGAGCGATCTTAAAAAGATGCTGTCCGGAATACGAATGCGAGACGGTATTCTGCAGATAGGTAACGCTGGAAATCGAGAACAAAAATATGATCAAACCGACGACCAAAATACCCCGTAACGCGCCTAAGAACAACCCCCCGTATTTGTTCAGCCGGGGCGTTGCCTGCAAAGTAATATACCGGGAAAAAAGTTTTTGCAGAAGCACAAAAGAAAAGTATCCGATAATGGCCAGTAAAATAAAAGCCGCCAAACTCCAATATTCAATCGGCATCCACTGTGCGGAGAAACGATTTCCCAGAAAAGCTGCAAAAGAAGAATAATAATGCAGGGAGAGATAAACCGCGGCAATACTTCCCAAGAACCAAAAGAGCTGGACAGGCAAACCGTTCTTAATCGATATGTAACAGACTCTTAATAAAAGGATTAAGACAAAAATGTCCAGCCAATTGATCTGCCTAAAAAAATCCATAAACATACGGGTATTTTTCCTTATCTAACAAATTTTTCAAAGTATAGCATATAAAACCCTAAATGTCAAGAAAGCGCTTTCAAATATTGGACTTACGCACTTTCCGGCATAAAAATTGCCCCACAAAAAGAAAAGGGGACCGAAACATGTTCGGTCCCCTTTTTCATAAGTCTGCTCAAAAAGCTTTAGATGCGAGGCGCGCGCGAGTGACTGCGGAGGCGTATATTAATTCATACGCCGCACAAAGGAACGAGCGCGCAACGACGCAGATGAAGCTTTTTCAGCAGACGCTAATACATTCCTCCACCCATGCCGCCCATTCCTCCCATTCCTCCCGGAGGCATAGACGGCATCTTATCGTCCTTTTCCGGCTTATCCGCAACCATCGCTTCGGTTGTCAACAGCAAAGCGGCGATACTGGCCGCGTTTTGCAGTGCGGAACGCGTAACTTTAGTCGGGTCAATGACACCCGCTTCGATCATATCCACATACGTATCTTGATTAACATCGTAACCGGACATAGGATTTTTCTCGTGTTTTAATTTTTCCACGACCACGGAACCTTCCACTCCGGCATTATAACTCAACTGCCTGATCGGCTCTTCCAGGGCGCGTTTAACGATTTCCATACCCACCTTTTCATCGCCTTCAAGCTTCAACTTGTCAAGCGTAGGAATGGTGCGCAATAACCCTACGCCGCCGCCGGGAATGATACCTTCTTCAACCGCGGCGCGTGTAGCATGAAGCGCGTCTTCAACGCGAGCCTTCTTCTCTTTCATCTCAGTCTCGGTAGCGGCACCGACATTGATAACCGCGACCCCGCCTGCCAGTTTCGCGAGGCGTTCCTGCAGTTTCTCCTTGTCATAATCGGAATCGGTGTCCTCGATCTGCTTTTTCAACTGGGAGATCCTTCCGTTAATAGAATTGCTTTTTCCCGCTCCTTCGACAATCGTGGTATTTTCCTTATCGATGCGTACCCTTTTTGCACGGCCGAGATCTTCGATATCCACATTTTCCAATTTTATCCCCAGATCTTCGGTTACCGCTTTTCCACCGGTCAGAACGGCGATATCCTCAAGCATCGCCTTGCGCCTGTCGCCGTATCCGGGAGCTTTTACCGCACAGACCGATATGGTCCCGCGGATCTTATTCACAACCAGCGTCGCTAATGCCTCGCCTTCTACTTCCTCGGCGATGATCATTAACGGCTTTCCGGTGCGGGCGATTTTCTCCAGCAACGGAAGAAGATCTTTTAAAGAAGATATCTTCTTTTCAAAAATGAGGATATACGGATCATCAAGGATAACCTGCATTCTCTCCGCGTCAGTCACAAAATACGGCGAAAGATATCCCTGATCAAACTGCATACCTTCGACTACTTCAAGGGTAGTGGCGGTCGTTTTCGCTTCCTCAACGGTAATAACGCCGTCTTTCCCCACTTTTTCCATTGCCTCGGCGATCAAGTCACCGATAACCTTATCGCAGTTTGCCGCTATAAAAGCCACCTGAGCGACTTCTTTTTTATCTTTAATGGGCGTGGAAAGCTTCTTTAATTCCTCGACCACTTTCTCCACGGCCTTCTCGATGCCGCGTTTCAGGCTCATAGGATTTGCCCCGGCCGTCACATTCTTAAGCCCTTCGCGGTAGATCGCTTCAGCCAAAACCGTGGCTGTAGTTGTACCGTCACCCGCTATATCGGATGTTTTTTCAGCGACTTCTTTCACCATCTGCGCGCCCATATTCTCAAACGCGTCTTCGAGGTCTATTTCCTTGGCTACGGTAACCCCGTCCTTGGTTATGGTAGGAGAGCCAAACTTCTTATCCAAAACCACATTGCGGCCTTTCGGCCCCAGAGTAACCTTGACCGCGGCGGCCAACTTCTCCACACCGACAAGAATCTTCCTGCGGCCTTCATCTTTAAACATTAATTCTTTTGCCATGCTCTTATTCTCCTTCCTATTCTTATTTGACTATCGCTAAAATATCCTCTTCCCGCATTATCAACAACTCATCGCCGTCTTTTGTGGTAATTTCGTTACCGGAATATTTTCCGTATAAAACCTTATCTCCCACCTTTACTTCCAAAGCATGCACTGAACCGTTATCCAGGACCTTCCCCTTGCCGACAGCTACGATTTCCCCCTCCTGAGGTTTTTCCTTAGCGGTATCAGGAAGGACTATCCCGCCTTTTGTCTTACCTTCCGCAGCCAACGGTTTTACCACAACTCTGTCTCCCAAAGGTTGAATCTTCATACTTTCACCTCCTTAATTGTGTTATTAGCACTCCAAAGCCTAGAGTGCCAATTATAGTATTTTTTACTATTTTGTCAAGTATTTTTTTTCACGCTGGATTTTTTCACGCAAAATGCAACCACAGGTTTACGCATTTTGCGCGCTCCCGCGATGACTATCGCGGAAGAACCTGCTCAATAACAGCGAGCGCTGTCCCGACTTGAACCACATCGCCTTCGTTAACCAGAATCTCCTTAAGGATACCCGAGTAAGGACTGGGGACATTGAACGCAGCTTTATCGGTAGTCATTTCCACCAGATCATCATTTTCTTTAACCGTGTCTCCCACTTTAAAAAACCAGAACGTAACCGTCGCCTTCTTTACCTGCTCCCCAAGCTCGGGTAAAATCACCTGTGCCATAGTATTCTCCTTAGACGAGTTAAATTCGTAAATCGTAATTACGTTTTACGAGTTACGAATTACCATTTACGTATTTTAATTACACCGCCGTTTGAGTCCATATTTAGAATTTACCGCAGCGCGTCCCCTATCGCCTCAGACAGCGTCGGATGAGCGAATACTATCTCTTTAAGCCCCGCAATAGTCATTCCCGACTGGATTGCCACGGTCATGATTCCGATAAGCTCGGTCGCCTTGGGGCCGATAATGCAGGCCCCAAGCAGTTTCCCGGTTTTCGCATCAAAAACTATCTTGATGAACCCTTCTGTTTCTTCAAGGATTCGCGCCATGCCCGAACCTAAAAAATCAAATCTACGCACCTCTACCGCGATCCCTTTTTGTTTCGCTTCTTCTTCGTTCAAACCGATATTTCCTATTTCGGGATCGGTAAATACGCAAGAAGGAATATTGGCCTCCGATATTCCACGCCGAGCATCGGGGAGAAACATATTATCCACCGCTGTCCTGCCCTGATACCCGGCAAAATGAGCGAGCATAAGCCGGGCAGTACAATCTCCGGCGGCGTAGATATTCGGAACTCCGGCGTTCAAAAAATCATCGGTCACAATCCTGTTCTGCTCCATCCGGATCCCTGTTTTCTCAAGCCCCAGTCCGCTTAACTCCGCTTTCCTGCCGATACTAACCAATACCAAACTGAAAACAGCGGTATCCAGCTTTGCCGCGTCTATCCCGGTCAAAACCCGTACCCCTTTTTTCTTATAGATATTTTCCAATTTCCGGGCCACGTCCCTATCCATACCCGGCAATAATTGCGGCATCAACTCCGCGATGGTAACCTGCACGCCTAAAGCCGAAAAAAAGCTGGCGAACTCACACCCGATCACCCCGCCTCCCACGATCAACAGCGTCGAAGGAACATCCCGGATAGAAAGCAGTTCACTGCTCGAAAGTATCGTCCGGTTAAATTCGAGGCCGGGAAGTTCTAAAGGTTTTGACCCGCTGGCAGCCAGAAAATACCGGGAGTTGATTTTTTTCAGGCCTCCGATTCCATCTGCAAGCTCAAGCTCGACGGTATCGTTATCTACAAACCGGGCCTCGCCCCGCACGACTTCTATGCCGGAAAGCATGGATTCCATGCCCCGGCGCAGTTGCGCGATAATATGCTCTTTGCGCGCCTGTATCCCGGGAAGATCGACAACCGGATCCCCGGGCATTGACAATGAGAATGTTTTCGATTTACCGATGAGATTATATACTTTCGCGGATTGAATAAGGGTTTTGGCAGGAATACAACCCTTGTTTAGACAAGTACCCCCAAGGACATCTTTTTCTATAAGCACGGTTTTCAACCCCAAAGCCCGCGCCCGAAGCGCCGCGTTAAAACCAGCCCATCCAGCTCCGATTATTGCCAAATCATACATCATTAAAGTGTGTAAGTTAGTAGGTGTAAACCCCGTTAGAGAACTTTGTCCTCTAACGATTTTCGTTGACGGCGGCTTTCTCTAACGGGGTAAAGTGTATACGTCAGTGGAGCCCCTCGGTCTAAAGACCGAGGCTCCCTCCCCCGAAGCAAAAAGCACATTCCGCACGTTCCTATCCCCGGTCTGAAGACCGGGGATTTTGCGGAGGGGATTAAACTTTACACTAAAAAACCGGAAGGAGCTTATACATTTTCCGCAGGGATTCGGCAGATTGCTGCAAAGCAGTTTTTTCCGCCTCGTTCAGATCAAACTCAACCATCTCTTCTATTCCCCTGTTCCCGATAATACAGGGGACACCGATACAGACTTCATTGACCCCGTACTTTCCGTTGACATACGCGGAAACACCCATCAACGTTTTTGAATCCAACACGACGGCTTTAACCAGTTCCGAAATCGCCAATGCCGGGGCAAAATAGGCACTCCCGCTGCCCAGGTAGTTCACGATCTCGGCACCCCGCTCTTTGGTCCGTTTTACCAATTCCGCCACCTTGTTCGAATCCGTCAGCCGATCAAGCGGTACACCTCTGGTAACGGTCAAACGGGGCAACGGGATCATTCCCTCGCCGTGGCTTCCGATCACGGTAGCCTCAACCTCCCTGTTATGCAGATGTAATTCTTTGCTGATCTGAGCCCTGAACCGCGCGGCATCCAGCGTCAACCCCATCCCAAAAACACGCCGGGTGTTAAAACCGGTGGTTTTAAGAGCCAGATAGGTCATCACATCAAGAGGATTAGTAACCACTATAACGATAGCTCCGGAAGCCAGATCTTTTATTTTAGCGCTTAACTCGAATATAATACGGGAATTGATATTCAACAAATCTTCCCTGCTCATCCCGGGTTTCCGGGCAACACCCGCGGTAATCACGATAATATCCGAAGACTCGATCTTCTTGATATCTTCGGTACCCTGCGCCCTGTTCTCGATGCCCAATACACCGCAGGCATCCTCCAGGTCGCAGGCCTTTCCCTGTGCCAGGCCTTTCAACACATCAACCAAAACAATATTCCCCATTCCCTGGGAGAGAAGATTCAGAGCCGCCATACTTCCCACATTCCCGGCTCCGATAATGGAAATCTTAACGGTAATCGGGTTATCTAACGAGTTGTCTTTTAAAGTCACCATAGCATCATCCTCGAATAATTATCAGGTTAATGAAGGTTACTTGATTACTATTCAAGATATCTTCATGAGCCATTTTTAACCACCATTAACCTTCTTTAACCAACTTTAACTCTCTTTAACCGTATTCCCACATTTCCCCATTTTCCGGATTATCGCATCCGCCATTTCCTGGGTTCCACAGGCAGTCGGATCATCAGGACGGGGTTTCAGATCATAGGTTACGGTTTTACCCTCGGCAATGACCGCCTTGACCGCCCGCTCCAGCCTATCAGCCGCCGTTTCCTCTTTAATATGACGAAGCATCAAGATCGAGGAAAGCAGCATGGCCGTCGGGTTGACTTTATTCAATCCTTTATATTTGGGGGCTGATCCGTGTACCGGTTCAAATACCGCCAGTTCATCCCCGATATTGGCTCCCGGGGCAATGCCTAATCCGCCGATCAATCCGGCGCAAAGATCGGATAGTATGTCGCCGTAGAGATTTGGCAGGACCAGAACATCGAAATTCTGCGGTTTTTGCACCAGCTGCATAGCCATATTATCCACAATGGCTTCCTCGAAGATCACCGTATCCGCATATTCTTTAGCCACTTCCCGCACGGCCTTCAAAAATAAACCGTCGGTGAATTTCATAATATTTGCTTTATGGACCGCAGTCACTTTCTTCCGGTTGAATTTAAGCGCATACTCAAAAGCAAACCTGGCTATCCGGGCAGAAGCAAATTTAGAAATGGGTTTTATGGAAATACCCGAATCGGAACGAATTTTCTTGGGGTTTAATTTGCCTATCTCGGAAATAATCCTGAGCGCTTCGGGAGTGCCTTCTTCAAACTCGATGCCCGAGTAAAGATCCTCGGAATTTTCCCTGATAATTACCAGATCTATATGTTTATAAAGAGACCTGACTCCGGCATATAATTTGGCGGGACGAACGCACGCATAGAGATCGAGCGCGTGACGGATAGCCACGTTCACCGACCGGAATCCCCCGCCGACAGGGGTAATGATCGGCCCCTTGAGACCGACCTTATTTTTCTTGATCGAGGCGATGACGGAATCAGGCAAGAGACTCCCGACGGTATTCAAGGCTTCCTGGCCGGCTATCTGAACATCCCACTCTATCTCGACTCCCGCAGCTTCCACACACCGTTTGACGGCTTTGGTAATTTCCGGGCCTGTCCCGTCTCCGGGTATAAGAGTAATTTTATGCGCCATAAGTTAGCTGGTAGAATCTGCACCGGGCACAGCTTACGTTTTTGATTCTTGTACCCGGTGCGTTTTAAACTCCTCGGGAGTTTTTAACGTTTCTAAACCTTCAACTGTCCGTATTTGCGATAGTAGTTAACGACGCCGCCTTCCTGAAGGAGTTTCTGCATGAAAGGCGGGAATGGTTTAATTTTCACCTCGGTTTCACTGGTAAGATCACTGATCCTGCCTTTATTCAGATCGATCTGCAAAACATCGTTTTCTTCTATTTTATCCGTGTCCGTTTCAATCAAAGGCAGGCCGATATTAAAACTGTTGCGGTAAAAAATGCGCGCGAACGATTTCGCCAGCACCGCAACAATACCCGCTTCCTTAATAACCAGGGGAGCCTGTTCACGGGAAGACCCCATGCCGAAATTCTCTCCCGCCACGATAACCGACTCTCCGGGAATTATCTTTTTGGAGAATTCGGGGTCGATATCTTCCATGATATGTTTGGCAAGTTCTTTCATATCGGTTATGGAAAATTTATACCGGCCGGAAATAATAAAATCCGTATTGATATTATCGCCGAGTTTTATAACCTTCCCTCTTATTTCCATGCTCTTTATAATTGTTTGAATTCATCAGGATTCTTCACCTTGGACATGGCCATATCCAGCGTGATAAGGCCCCTCTGATACAACTCCTTGAGGGATTTGTCCATAGTCTTCATGCCGTATTGACTGCCGGTTTGCATAAGAGTCGGGATCTGCTCGATCTCCTGTTCACGGATAAGATTGCGGATACCCGGCGTAGCGACCATTACTTCAGTTGCTAAAACTCTTCCATGGCCGTTCGCTTTGGGCAACAGCAGCTGCGAAACAACCCCCTGGAGACAGTCGGCCAGCTGCAACCGCACCTGCGGCTGTTGATGCGGAGGAAAAACATCGATGATCCGGGCTACGGTCTGCGGAGCATCGGGCGTATGCAGAGTAGCCAATACCAAATGCCCGGTTTCAGCCGCGGTAAGCGTAGTTGAGATCGTTTCCAGATCGCGCATTTCCCCAACGACAATAACATTGGGGTCTTGACGCAAGGCATGCCGCAAGGCCTCGGCAAACGAATGAGTATCACTATACAATTCCCGCTGCTTCAGAATACTCTTCTTGTTCACATGTATAAACTCGATGGGATCCTCTATCAAGATTATGATACATTCCCGTTCATTATTGATCAGATCTATGATCGCCGCCAGCGTGGTGGTCTTTCCCACACCGGTTGGCCCGGTAACCAGCACCAGCCCGTTCGATTTCCGCCCCATGTTCATACAAATAGACGGCAAACCGAGTTCGTCGATCGTCGGAATAGTCAGGGGGACACGCCGGAAAGCCCCTTCGACCACCCCCCGTTGGAGATGAATATTGACCCTAAACCGGTCCATACTCGGAAGCGCGAGAGAAAAATCCAATTCCAGATCCCGCTCGAACATCTCTTTCTGGAAATCGGTGAGGATAGCATAGATCATCATTTTCAGGGTTTCCCTGGTTAACGGAGGAAGACTCAATCTGTAAATCTTGCCGTCGATACGCAGAATCGGAGGTTCTTTCTCGGTAAGATGTAAATCAGAAGCCTTTTTTTCAATACATAACATCAATAATTCGCGTATCTCCATGCTTTTCCTCCGAATATTTGCCCCGTTAGAGAAAACCCCCGGCTTTAGTCGGCGGTCTGCCAATTTCTATAGAAAGATCACATTACATACTTTTGTGGATCGGTAATTTTCCCTGTTATGGCGGAGGCGGCCACGGTTGCGGGAGAAGCCAGGTAAATAAAAGCGCTGGGATTGCCCATACGCCCTTTAAAATTCCTGTTCGCCGTAGAGATAACCGATTCTCCGTCAGCGGGTATGCCGTTATGCGTCCCCACGCAGGGGCCGCACCCCGGGGAAACTACCACGCCGCCGGCGTTTACAAACGTCTCGATGTAACCCGCCTTCATCGCGGCCATGAATATACTGCGCGACGCCGGGGCGACTATGAATTTAACTCCGGGGGCTACTTTTTTCGAACGTAATACTGCCGCGGCAACCGCCAGATCAGAAAGCCTCCCGTTCGTGCACGTACCCAGGAACGCCTCATCAATTTTTATATCCTTTAAATCCCGGGCTTCCGCCACCTTATCGACTTCATGAGGCTTAGATACCATGGGCTTTAGTTTTGAAATGTCGAATTCAAGAACCCGCGAATACGCGGCGTTCTTATCCGGAGAAACCGTCCGTATTTTTTTATTCCGCGCTGCCCGGGGTTTAAGCCACTCAAGGGTTTTTTTGTCCTGCGGCATAAAACCGGCCTTCGCTCCCACTTCCACCACCATATTGCACATGGTAAAACGCCCGTCCATATCCAGTTGGTCGATAACCGGACCGCAAAATTCCAACGCCTTATACGTAGCACCGTTCGCCCCCAGTTTACCGGCGACATACAAAATAATATCTTTAGCAAAAATATACCCGGGTATCCTGCCTTTTAGCACGATCTTGATGGTCTCCGGGACCTTAAACCAGTTTTTCCCGCTTACCAAAGCTATAGCCAAATCGGTTGACCCCACGCCGGTCGAGAATGCGCCAAGGGCTCCGTATGTGCACGTATGAGAATCAGCCCCCAAAACAAGAGCTCCGGGTAAAATCTCTCCCGATTCCGGGATAACTTGATGGCACACGCCGCAGCCGACATCATACAAGCCGACTTTATAATCGCCGCTGAACGCGCGCATTTTCTTGTGGACCCGCGATACCCCTTCGTTTGGAGACGGGGCGCTGTGATCAATGACCATGCAAAACCGGGTCTTCAAATTCTTCGCCTTAAGCTCATGCACCCGGTCGATAATAATGGACGATGTCCCGTCCTGGCCAAAGGTAAAGTCAACCTTACAGATGGCGAAATCTCCCGCCTTCAGGTCTTTTCCCGCGTGTTCACTCAAGATTTTTTCCGCAATAGTTTTAGCCATAAATATTATAATCTATTAACCCATTCTTCAATACGGTTCATTCCTTCTTCTATCTGTTTTATCCCGGTGGCGAAACTCATCCGGATATAATCGTCCTTACCGAAACCGCTGCCGGGAATAACCGCTACCAGCGCTTCATCCAGTACGCGCGCGGCAAAAGTTCCGGAATCCAATTTTGTTTTCGCTATTCCGCAGAAAATGTAAAAAGCGCCGCGCGGAAAAATATAGTTCAGTTTTTTTATCTTTTTAAGCCGGTTAACGGCATAATCCCTTCTGGACTGGAACTCCGCCGCCATTTTTTTCGAGAAACCGGAAGCGGTATCCGCCAGCGCCGCCTGCGCAGCTTTCTGGCTTATAGAGGATGGATTAGAAGTAGAATGATCCTGCAGCCGGGAGATCGCTTCCGCGATATCCGCGGGAGCGCCCAAATACCCTATGCGCCAGCCGGTCATGGAGTGGCTCTTGGACAGGCCGTTTACGGTAACAGTCAAATTGTAAATCTCCGGATTTGCCGCCGCGATAGATTCGTGTTTAAGGCCGTCAAAAATGATGTTCTCGTAAATTTCATCGCTGATCACAAAAATGTTCTTCCGCGCGCAGATCTCCGCGATCTCAAGCAATTCCCACCGTTCGTACACGCAGCCGGTAGGATTCGACGGGCTGTTCAAAACGAAAAGCTTGGTCTTCGCGCGCGCATTACGTTCCAGGTCCTTCGGGGTTACCTTGAAAGAATTCCCGGCGAAAGTCTTTATAAAACGGGGCTTACCGCCGCACAAATTCACCATTTCCGGATAACTTACCCAGTACGGAGAAGGAATAAGCACTTCATCCCCGGGATCAACCAGAACAAACATAGTATTGAAAATACTGTGCTTGGCGCCGCAGGAAACAACGACTTGTTCCGGCTTATAATCAAGGCCGTTGTCGCGTTTGAATTTTTCGCAGATGAGTTTTTTTAATTCAGGAATGCCTGTTGAAGGGGTGTATTTGGTGAATCCCGACTTGATAGCCTCAACCGCCGCATCTTTAATGAAATCCGGCGTGTCGAAATCAGGTTCGCCCGCGGCGAAGCTGATGACGTTTTTCCCTTCCGCTCTCAATTTTTTTGCCCGAGAGGTGATCACCAGGGTCGAAGAAGGGCTTATTTTATCCAACCGTTTTGCTAATCTGGTCTTTCCTCGCACCGGATGCGCTCCTTTACAAAGAATCCCTCTCCTTCTTAAAAATCCCTTTTAACCCTCCCAGGAAATTCTTGGAAGGCCTTTTGGTAACGGGAAATTTTTCTTTTACTGAGGCCTCTGTTCTATGTTCGTCTTCGGGTGCGTTTTTTTTCGGTTCCTGCCCGGGAATGCTTTTCGTTTCCGGCTTCTCTTCTTTTACGGCCCTTGTCTTTTTTTTCTTTTTTTCTTCTATTTTAATCTCGGTCAATTCAAGGAGCGCCAATTGCGCGTTATCACCCCTGCGGTTACCCAGCCGCAGGATACGCGTATAACCGCCGCTTCTCCCGGCAAATCGTTTTGCTATATCGTTAAACAACAAGCTTACTAAACGATGATCGCTCAACAACCGGAATGCGCGCCGTTTATTGGCAAGCGAGTCTTCCCCGGCAAGAGCGATCAGCTTCTCTATGTGCGGACGCACTGCTTTGGCTTTAGCAAGCGTGGTCTCAATACGCTGATAGATAAGTAAACTGCGCATCATACTCACGATGGTCGCGCGGTGCCAACTGGTAAAACGGTTCAATTGGTGTCTGGCTTTTGCGTGTCTCATTCCTTCTGT
This sequence comes from Candidatus Omnitrophota bacterium, assembly GCA_041653035.1. GTDB lineage: Bacteria > Omnitrophota > Gorgyraeia > Gygaellales > Profunditerraquicolaceae > JAQTZX01. The sequence continues at coordinate 16,306 of JBAZGE010000007.1, read as the reverse complement.
CCTTTTATTTCACAGATACTTTTACATTTGTATTCATCATTTTTCCTGCCTGGCGTGCAGGCCTGAGCGCAGTCAGGTATCTGTGTGTATCTTTTTCTAAGAAATCAGTTTTATTTTTTTTGCGTCGACCTGCATCCCCAGGCTTAATCCCATACCGACGATGAGTTCTTTTATTTCCGTCAATGATTTTTTACCGAAATTCTTGAATCCAAGCATTTCGTCTTCGCTCTTTTTCACCAGATCGGCGATAGTTTTAATGTTCGCCTCACGCAGGCAGTTTGAACTCCGTACCGAAAGCTCGAGTTCGGAAATAGGCAGTTTTAATTTCTCGTATAACTCCCGTTCTTCCTTGGTGATCTCCGCTTCCTCTTCGGCGTCCTCGGGTAATTGCCCGAAATTAACAAAAATATCCAAATGACGCTGGAGGATATTTGAAGCGTATAAAAGGGCTTCTTTGGGATTTACCGCGCCATTGGTAAAGATCTCCAGGATCAATTTATCATAATCCGTCCGCTGTCCGACGCGGGTGTTTTCGACCGAAAAATTGACTCTTTTTACCGGACTAAAAATCGAATCAACCGGGATAACACCGATTACCTGGTCCTCCCGCTTATTCGCTTCCTGCGGCACATATCCTCTTCCTTTGCCGACTTCCAACTCCATATAAAACTTCACGTCTTCGGTCAACGTGGCGATATGCATGTCTTTGGTAATAACTTCCACGGTTTCATCAGTGGTAATATCCTTGCCTCGTATCTCGCCTTTAGCGTCTTTCTTTATAAACACCGTCTTCGGGACTTTCGAGTGAGAGCGCAGCACCAGGCTCTTCACATTCAGGATGATCTCGGTGACATCTTCATACACGCCGGGGATCGTCGAAAATTCATGTTCCGCCCCGGTTATCTTGATGGAAGTGACCGCACTGCCTTCTATGGAAGACAACAGCACCCGCCGCAGGGAATTCCCCAGGGTGACGCCGTAGCCTTTCTCAAACGGGGCAATCCCGAATTTACCGTATATATCGGTATACGTAGATTCATCACATTCCAATTTCTTCGGCAACTGAAAATCTCTCCATTTGATACCCATTTCGCCTCCTTAAATTTAGACAGCTATAGCTGGATAAATTTAACCCCGCGTTCCACCTGTATACCTGCAACTTTCAGGGGGACAAAACGAAGGGCCTCCAACCCATATCATCTTTCTTCTTACTTGGAATATAATTCGACAATCAATTGTTCCTCAATCGGCTGCTGTATATCGTTTCTTTCGGGCAGTTTAATAACCCGCCCTTTGAAACTCGCCGCGTCAAATTCCAGCCAGGAAGGAACGGTACGGTCTTTGGTTAATTCCAGATTTTCTTTTATTTTATTCTTCGATTTATCTTTGGCGCGTATCTCTACGATATCCCCGGAGTTGACAAAATAAGACGGGATGTTAACGCGCACCGCATTCACATACACAAAATTGTGACGGACAATCTGCCGCGCACCCGCCCGGGAAGGGCTTACCCCCAGCCTGAAGACCACGTTATCCAGCCTTCTCTCAAGGAGCTGTAACAAAATCTTTCCGGTTACCCCTTGCGTATTCGAAGCAATCTCAAAATAACGGCGGAACTGACGCTCCAGCACCCCGTACATCCTTTTGACTTTCTGTTTTTCTCGCAGCTGATGGCCGTAGTTCGAAAGCTTCCCTTTGGTTTTCGTCTGGCCGTGTTGACCGGGAGGAAACGCCCTTTTCACGATCGGGCACTTTTCAGTGGTGCACTTGTTGCCTTTCAAAAATAATTTCTCCACCTCGCGCCTGCACAATCTACAAACAGCCTCTGTATACCTTGCCATATTTTAACTCCATTAATTAATGCTTATTTTTTAGTTGTCAGTTTTAACTTCTCTATCTGACAACCGACAACTGATAACTGACAACTATCTACACCCTTCTTTTCTTCTTGGCTCTACAGCCGTTATGCGGCATGGGCGTAACATCACGAATAGAAGTCACCGTGAGCCCCGCGGCCTGCAAAGCCCGTATGGCGGATTCTCTTCCCGGACCGGGACCTTTCACCTGAACCTCTAATTCTTTTAAGCCCGCTTCTTTCGCCTTACGCGCCGCGTCTCCCGCAGCCATCTGCGCCGCAAAAGGAGTCGCTTTTTTAGAACCGCTGTACCCGACCATCCCGGGAGTAGACCAGGAAATCGCATTGCCTTGTTTATCGGTAATGGTCACGATGGTATTGTTAAAACTCGCCAGTATATGAGCCATTCCCGATGTAACGCCCTTTAATCCCTTTTTCTTTTTCGCTTTTTCTGTCATCTTCGATTACCCCTTATTTCTTGGCAAGCATTGTTGCGCCCTTTTTCGGGCCTTTTCTCGTTCTCGCGTTTGTCCGCGAACGCTGACCCCGCACCGGCAGGCCTTTTTTATGACGCATCCCGCGCCAGGACTGTATATCGATCAATCGTTTAATATTCTGTGATACTTCCCTGCGCAAATCCCCTTCAACTTTAAAATCCAGCTTCTGGATAGCCATGGTAAGCTTCGAAACCTCATCTTCAGAAAGGTCCTTTGCGCGCTTTTCAGGAAGAATCTTGGTCTCCTGCAGTATTTTGTTTGCCAGGAAAGGCCCTACGCCGTACAGATACCGTAACGCAACATCAATCCTCTTCTCTTTCGGAATTTCAACACCTACAAGTCTCGGCACTTCTTTCCTCCTGTTCTATCGCATGAAATGCTTTCTCGAACTTACACACTTCACACTTATACACTTTACACTATGCTATCCCTGCCTCTGTTTGTGCTTTGTATTACTACAGAGAACACGAACAACGCCTCTTCTCTTAATAATCTTGCATTTATCGCATATTTTTCTTACCGACGCTTTTACTTTCATTTTTCTCTCTCTTTATTATTCGTTATGTATTACCCGCAAACTCACGAACACGCGGACTATTTAACCCTAAAAGTAATCCTACCCCTGGTAAGATCGTACGGGGATAACTCCAGTTTTACTTTGTCGCCGGGCAGAATCCGTATAAAATTCATGCGCATTTTACCCGAAACGTGGGCGAGTACCACATGGCCGTTCTCCAGTTCCACCCGGAACATAGCGTTTGGCAGCGTCTCAACTACTTTTCCTTCCGTCTCAATAAGTTCCTCTTTAGGCATAGCCGCTTTCTTCGTCTTCACTGAGTGAGAATTTCCGGTCCGTGCTCGGTAATCGCAACCGTATGCTCAAAATGAGCGGAAACTTCCCCGTCACTGGTAATCGCGGTCCAACCGTCTTCCAATATCCGGCATTCCCACGTGCCCATATTTACCATAGGTTCTATGGCCAGCACCATCCCGCTTTTTAAAATTTCTCCCTGGTGAGGCCGGCCAAAATTCGGGACCTCCGGATCTTCATGCAGGCTCTTGCCTATCCCATGCCCCACGAACTGCCTGACAATGGAAAAACCGTATTTCTCGGCATAACTCTGAATAGCGTATGAAATATCGTATAGCCGATTATCCGGCACTGCCTGTCGTATCCCTTCCAAAAGAGCGTCTCTGGTAACCTTCATCAGGTCGCTGCAACGGGCACCTACTCTCCCTACAGGAAGCGTAACCGCCGCGTCGGAAAAACAACCTTCGTATTTTATCCCCGCATCAAGGCTGAGAATATCTCCATCCTTGATCTTTCTTCTAACGGAAGGGATCCCGTGAACAACTTCCTCATTAAGCGATGTACAAATTACCCCGGGATACCCCTTATAACCTTTAAATGCGGACACCACTTTTTCTTCCCGCATAAACTCCTGAGCCTTGTCCGCAAGATCGGCAGTAGACATGCCCGGGCCAACTGATGCTGTTAAACGCTGCAATATCCGCGCAAGGATCTTCCCCGCCTTACGCATTACTTCAAGATCTTTCTCGGATTTTATAGCTATCATCCTGGCCCTTAACCGGCGGTTGTCCCCTGACGGCGTAAACCCCGTTAGAGAACCCCGGTTCTCTAACGGCTGACGCCGACGGTGGCAGTGGAGCCCCTCGGCCTAAAGGCCAAGGCTCCCTCCCCGAAGCAAAAAACACATTCCGCAGATTCCTATCCCCGGTCTGAAGACCGGGGATTTTGCGGAGGGGATTAAATCACCAGCGGCTTTATAAGGAATAACCACCGATTGAAATCGATGGCTTTCTCTAACGGGGTAAATCCTGCACCATTTTAATGATCGTATCCAAAACGGTTTCCGCTTCCCCGTCCGCGGAAACCCTGTTCAGTTTTTCGCACGACTGGTAATAGTCAATAAGCGAAGCAACTTCGTTCTTATAAACCGCGAGCCTCTGCTTTACCGTATCCACGGTATCGTCGCTTCTCTGATAAAGTTTTCCTTTGCACTTATCGCATACCATCGGTATCTTCGGCGGCATATTGGTAATATGAAAGCTCTCTCCGCACGCACTGCACACCAGCCTTCCCGATATGCGCTGGATGATCACATCATCTGAAGCATCGAGATAAACCACCAGGCCGATTTCGGTATGCCGGTCTTTGAGTATGCCATCCAAAGACTTTGCCTGGCTTAAATTTCGGGGATATCCATCAAGGATAAAACCATTCTCGCTTCCGGGAACCTTGAACCGCGCGATAAGCATCTGATTGACCAGATCATCCGGCACCAACACACCTTTATTCATGAAATCTTTTGCCTTTTTGCCTAACTCTGTTCCCGATGAAACATTTTGCCTGAGCAAATCGCCCGTCGATATATGCGGAAGGTTCAATCTCTGCGCCAGGACTTTAGCCTGCGTCCCCTTCCCCGCTCCCGGAGGCCCCAATAACACAATATTCATCTATCTCCTTTACTCTTACTTACACACTTTACACTTATACGACGCGTTCACCAGCACACTTACACACTATCTCCGCCCCTTGATCTTTCCCGACTTAATGAACCCTTCGTAGTTATGCATGATCAAGTGCGACTCTATCTGCTTAATGGTGTCGAGCATGACCCCTACGATGATCAAAATACCGGTCCCTCCGAAAAAAGAAGCGACTGAATACGGAACTTTCAACCATGCCATGATGAAATCCGGAAAAATGGCTATAAAAGCGATAAACAGAGCGCCGGCCAGCGTTATCCTGGTCATCACAAAATCCAAATATTCCGCCGTAGAAGCGCCCGGGCGTATCCCTGGTATGAAACCGCCGTATTTCTTCATATTCTCGGAGATATCATGAGGATTGAACACGATCGCGGTATAAAAATAGCAGAAGAAAATTATCAAAAGAGCATACACCAGCGTATACAACAAATGCCCGCGCACCAGATTCTGGGCCCACATTTGAAAAGCGGCATTCGGAACAAAAGTAGCCAGCGTAGCGGGAAAAAGAATGATGGATTGGGCAAAAATAATGGCGATGACTCCCGACGTATCTACCTTGAGCGGTATGTATGTCGACTGCCCGCCGTAAATTTTTCGTCCCACGATCCTGCGCGCGTACTGCACGGGAATTTTTCTCTGCCCCTGAGTGATCAACACGACCGCGAAAACTACCGCTAACAGGAACACGGTCATTATAATCAGCGTGAACGGCTGTATCTGGCGGCGGGAAGCCTGAAACGGCGAAAGAAGAACAAATAACTGGTTCATTGCCGTGGGAATGCGGGAAATAATACCGGCGGTAATAACCAGAGATATACCGTTCCCGATGCCTTTTTCCTGTATCTGTTCTCCCAGCCACATGATGAATATCGTCCCCGTGCTTAAGGTGAAAACGGTCAAGATCCGGAATCCCCACCCGGGGTTCAATACCAACTGCAACCCCTCAAACCGTTGCGGGCTTTCAAGCCAAAGAGCGATAAAAAACGACTGGATTACCGATAAAACTACCGTTCCGTACCGCGTATATTGATTGATTTTTTCGTATCCGGTTCTTCCTTCTTTCGACAACTTCTCAAGGGCGGGAAGAACCGCGGTCAAAAGCTGCAGAATAATGGAAGCGGAGATGTACGGCATAATCCCCAGCGCGAAAATAGTCAACCGTTCCATGGCGCCGCCGGAAAACATATTCATAATACCGAATAACGCCCCGCCTTGACTCTTGGAAAGGCGGTCAAAAAACGTGCCCAACTGTGCCATATCGATACCCGGCGTGGGGATATAACAACCGATACGGTACACAACCAAAAGAAGAGCGGTTACAATAAGCCGTCTTTTAAGATCGGGTATTCTAAATGAATTAAGCAGAGCATTTATCATGTACTATCAATTTGCTGAACCCCTGTTCGGTAGTCTGCTCAAAAAGCCTCAGATGATAGGCGCGCGCAAAGTGACTGCGGATCACCCAAACATATACGGACGGTTTAGTCCGCGCTTCTGCGCAGGCGTATGCAACATATACGCCGCATAAAGGAACGCGGCGCGTAACGGCGCAGATGAGGCTTTTTCAACAGGCTACAATCTCGACTTTTCCGCCTGCCTTGGTGATCTTCTCAACGGCGCTTTTGGAAAAAGCGTGGGCTTGAACTAAGACCGGATTCTTGACTTCCCCATCACCTAATATCTTGATCAATTTATTCCTGTCGCTAACCAGGCCATTTTCCTCCAGTATCCCGGGGGAGATCGTCTTTCCCTCTATCCTGCCTAAATCCCTAAGATTAACAATCTGGTATTCACGGGGAAATTTACTATTAAATCCCCGCTTCGGCATTCTCCGGATCAACGGAGATTGACCGCCTTCAAAACCAAGATAAAAATGCCTTCCTGCGCGGGAAGTCTGCCCTTTACTGCCCCGCGTAGATGTTTTACCGTGCCCGGAACCGGCGCCTCTTCCCTTGATCTTATTATTCTTCATAGATCCTTGAGGCGCTTTCAGACTATGCAAACTAATAAGGGGAACCGGTAAACCGGTTTTTTTCTGCGAAACTTCCGTTCTTTTCGCCGCATTCCGGACGATTTTCTCGTCTGCAGGATTTATTCCCGTTTTTTTCTGCTCTCTGATTTTTTTTCTCATACCTATGACACCTTTAGGTTGGTCAATCCCTGCATGGTCGCTTTAATCACATTTACGGTAGTATTTGAACGCAGAGATTTTGTCAATATGTCCTTTATCCCGCATGCCTCGCATATCGCGCGGACAGGAGCGGCGGCGATGACTCCCGTTCCTTCCGAAGCAGGCTTTAAAACAACGCGCGCCGCTCCGAACGCGCCTAAAATATCATGGGGAATAGTAGTCCCGATAAGCGGGATATTAACCATGTTTTTTTTCGCACGGGCAAGCCCCTTGCGAATAGCATCCGCAACTTCATTTGCCTTACCCGTGGCAAACCCAACGTTGCCTTTTCTGTCCCCGACAACAACCAAAGCACTGAAGGACATCTTCTTGCCCCCCTTGGTGACTTTAGTCACGCGGTTGATGGTCACGACCTTTTCGACAAATTCCTGCTGTTGTTCAATATTCATTCCCCGCATTTTGCTCTCCTCAATACTAAAATTCAAGGCCGCTTTTGCGCAAACTCTCGCCAAAAGCCTTAACCCTGCCGTGATACGCGTATCCCGCGCGGTCAAAGACTATTTTCTTAATTCCCTGCTCTATGGCTTTCTTCGCGAAAACCTCGCCCAGGAACTGAGCGGCTTTAACATTCCCCCCATACGGATATTTCGCCTTCACGCTTTTTTCCTGCGTTGAAAGTGACATTACCGTCCGGTGCTTCAGATCATCCACCATCTGCGCGTAAAAATTTTTGAAACTTCGATATACCACCAGCCGCGGCCTTTCGGCGTCTCCCGAAATCTTACCGCGTATCCGTTCATGCCTGGCAATTCGTGCTGCTGTCTTATTTAACATGGTTTCTATCCCTGTTTGCTGAAAAACCCGTTTATTTACCTTTGCCCGTTGCCTGGGCTTTCCCTACCTTGCGTTTCACCAGTTCACCGACAAAACGAATACCTTTACCTTTATACGGTTCCGGCGGATAAATAGAGTGTATTTCAGCCGCGATCTGCCCGACTTTTTGTTTATCGATCCCGCTGATAATAACACTGGTCGGCTTCGGGACCTCCACTTTTATCCCCTCCGGGATCGGCACATTTACCAGATGGGAAAAACCAAGCTGCATATTCAACGAATTTCCCTGCAGCTGCGCGCGGAAACCGACACCCTGGATCTCCAGTTCTTTAACATAGCCGTCCACAACCCCCTTGACCATATTGGCGATCAAAGCCCTGCTCAGGCCATGCAAAGATTTATCTATCTTGGTATTGGATACGCTTTTCACAAAAACCCGGTTTTCCTTCATCTCTACGGATATCCTGTCCGGAAGATTCCAATTCAGCTTCCCCTTCGGGCCTTCAATAAATATCTGATCGTTCTTAACTTCTATTTTTACTTCTTTTGGATATGCTATGGGTCTTCTGCCTATTCTCGACATGATGTGAGCCCTTTCAAGCAAAAAATACAAACTGGTGATTATTTTTTGCTTGATTCCGCAAAAACTTTCGCGGAATCAAAAGTAAGAAATACCAGCTTACGGTTATCTTTTTCCTATTACAAATTACCAGATCTTTCCCACTACTTCTCCGCCAACGCCCTGCTCTCTCGCTTCTTTATCGGTCAATAACCCTTTAGAAGTAGATATTATCGCCAATCCGAAACCGCGCAAAACCAAAGGAACCTTCTCGTGTTTTACATACGTACGAAGACTCGGTTTAGAAACCCGCTGTATGTTACGTATGGCTGACTTTTTACCCACATATTTAAGATAAATACGCAAGATACCCTGCCGGTTGTCATCGATAACCTTATAATTATCGATATAACGCTCCCGTTTCAGAATATCCATGATATTTTGGGTTATTTTAGATGCCGGAACATCCACATTTTCTTTCCGGGCCATGATAGCGTTCCTGATTACCGTAAATGTATCAGCGATCAAATCGGTTCTTGACATATGATTTCACTCCTTATAGCGGCATCGCGGGCGCGTTCCTTATTGGAATTACCAGCTCGCCTTTTTGACCCCGGGAATCAACCCCTGCCAGGCTAATTCTCTGAAACAAATACGGCAAAGGCCGAACCTTCTCAGATATCCCCCGGATCTGCCGCAAATATTGCAACGGTTATTTTTACGCGTAGAAAATTTAGGAGTTTTCTTCCAGCGGTTAATTTGTGATGTTTTCGCCATTCTTACTCTTTGGTTTGAAACGGCATGCCGAATAATTTCAAAAGTTCAACCGCCATTTCCTGCTTTTTAACATTACTTATCACAAAGGTTATATCCATACCCTGCGTCCGCGTTATCCGGTCCGAATCGATCTCCGGGAATATATTTTGTTCAGTCAACCCCAGCGTGTAATTTCCCGCTTTGTCGAACGAGTTTGGTTTCACCCCCCGGAAATCACGTATACGCGGGAGAGAAATATTCACCAGCCTGTCCAGGAACTCATACATCTTTGCCTTCCGCAAGGTCACCTTACAGCCGACCGGATTATTTTCTTTTATCTTAAAATTGGATATGGCTTTCTTGGCCCGGCGCATGATCGGCTTCTGCCCGGTTATCATGCCCAGTTCCTCCATCGCCTTTTCCAGAATCTTGATATCCGAACACGCCTCTCCGACCCCCATATTAACCACGATCTTGACTATCCGGGGAACAGCCATGTTGCTGGTAAGCCCGAACTTCTTCATCATCTCCGGAACAACCTCATTCTTATATCTTTCCTGTAATCTCGGCACCATTTTTTCTCTCTGCTCTCTTTTTTCTTCCATTTTCTATATGGTTTCGCTGCATTTTTTGCAGCAACGGACCTTCGTATTGTCGCTGAGGACCTTAAAACCTACCCGGACCGTACGGCTGCAGTTTTTGCAGAAAAACATCAGGTTCGCCGCGCTGATGGGAGTTTCCACGGATACGATCCCTCCCTGCTGATCCTGCTGGGTACGGCGCTTATGTTTTTTTACCATATTAATGCCTTCTACGACAGCGCGTTTCCCTTCTTCCACGATCTTGAGGATCTTCCCTTTTTTTCCTTTATCTTTCCCTCTAACAACCTGTATCGTATCGCCTTTTTTAATTTTAAACATATCCTTATATGACCTCCGGAGCAAGAGAGATGATCTTGGTAAAATTCTTCTCCCTTAATTCCTTGGCAACAGGGCCGAATACACGCGTCCCCCGCGGATTCATCTGAGCGTCTATAATGACGACCGCGTTCCTGTCAAAACGCAAGATTGACCCGTCGGGCCTGCGTATCGAAGCGCGGGTGCGCACAACCACCGCCTTGGCAACTTCGCCTTTCTTTACGGCGGAATTCGCTGCCACTTCCTTCACGTTCACGTTAATGACATCCCCAATCTCGGCAAATCTACAGTCCATTTTTCCCAGAACGCCGATAAAAGAAGCCCGTTTCGCGCCGGTATTGTCGGCCACATCAAGGATTGAACGCAACTGAATCATATGACAACCTCTTCTTTCACTTCGACATTCCCGATAGCGGCTTTTCTAACAATGTCTTTCAATCTAAACCTTTTTTCCTTTGATAACGGCCTGGTCTCCTGAATACGCACCACATCCCCCATATTGGCGATGTTCGTCTCATCATGAACCTTATATTTCTTGTACCCTTTCATGATACGGCCGTATTTGGGATGTTTCGTATGGTGTTCCACCCGGACCACGATGGTCTTTTTCATTTTATTACTGACGACTTCTCCCTGGAATTCTTTTCTTTTGCCCATGGTATTATTTTTTCCCTTTTTTACCGAGTATGGTGTTTATGCGCGCGATATCTTTCCGTATCAATGAAAACATATGCGGTTTTTCCACTCTTCCGCCGAAACGCTGCTGATTGAGCTTAAAAAGCTCTTCTTTGAGGTTCTTTATCTTATCCAACAATTCACCTTCGTTCAAACCGCTGTAATCATTCTTTTTCATCGCACTGCCCTTTTCTCTATTTTTCGCTGTTTTTTTTCAGCTTTTCTTCTAAAAACTGACAACCGGCAACTAACAACTACTTATGCGCCCTGGTCACGAACTTACTCCGGATCGGCAATTTATACGCGACCATGCGGAAACACAAACGCGCGTATTCTTCCGGCACACCGCCCAGTTCAAACATCACCCTGCCCCTTTTTATAACACAAACCCAGTGATCCAGGTCGCCTTTTCCTTTACCCATACGAATTTCCGCCGGCCTTTTGGTTACTGCTTTATCGGGAAAAACACGTATCCATAATTTTCCGCCTTTATGCAGCTGCCGGGCAAGGACAACCCGTACTGCTTCTATCTGATTATTTTTCAACCATCCGTTTGCCAGAGCCTTGAGACCAAACTCCCCGAAAGCAAGTTCACAACCCCGCGTGGCAATTCCCCGGCGGTCGCCTTTCGTTATCTTTCGGTATTTTACTCTTTTTGGCATCAACATATACGTTCCCCAATATATTCAAGAACTATTCCGCAGCCGGTTCTTGAGATATTTCTTTAACCTCCGCATTAGTTACGGCAGGTTGAATTTTTTTTCTTTCAATAAGGACATCCCCTTTATAAATCCAGCTTTTGATCCCGATCAATCCATACGTGGTAACAGCTTCTATAAAACCGTAATCGATATCGGCGCGCAGTGTCTGCAGGGGAATCTTGCCCTGGCGGTAGGTTTCGGTCCTGCACATTTCCGCGCCGCCGAGCCGTCCCGAACACATTATCTTGACACCTTTTGCGCCCTGCATCATGGTCTGCTCTATAGCCCGTTTTATCGCGCGGCGGAAAGCCACTCTTTTTTCTATCTGCAAAGCCACGTTTTCAGCTACCAATTGAGCGTCCAAACCCGGTTCCTTTACCTCTTCGATATCTATGGAAAGCTCCCTTTTGATCAAATGATTCAGGTCTTCCCGCAGACGTTCGATATCAGCGCCGTGGCGGCCGATAATAAGCCCCGGACGGGCGCTGCAAATCTTGATCTTAACCCGTTCCGCAACCCGTTCTATAACGATCCGGGCAATAGCCGCCTGTTTAAATTTTTCCTTTATGAACGCACGAATCTTCCTATCTTCAGTGATATAGATTACGAACTGTTTCGGCTTTGCGAACCACTTGCTGTGCCAGGAACGGATGATCCCGATCCTTAGAGCATATGGATGAACTTTTTGTCCCATGATTCCTCTCTTCTCAACTTGTTTTGGGCGAATATCTGACGGCTAAAGCCGCCCCTGCGTCACCCCTTTATCCCTTAAGATCCAACTCTATTTTGAGATGCGAAGTCCTTCTTAAAATCGGGCTTGCCCTTCCAAAAGCCGCCGCTTTAAACCTCTTCCAGGAAGGCCCGTTATCACAGGTTATCCGGGAAATATACAACTGATCTTCGGTAAACCCCTTGACCTTGGCATTGGCAACCGCTGATTTTAAGATTTTAACGATCAATTCCGTTGACCGCTTATTGACCGAGGAAAGGATTACCTGGGCATCCCGCACGTTCTTTGCGCGGATCAAGTCGACAACCTGCCGCATTTTCATCGGTGATATTCGAATATGTTTACACTCTGCTTTTACTAACATGTGATTTTCTGGTTTTGAGTTGTCGGTTGTCGGTTTTCAGTTGTCAGACTATAAGGAATTTTTTATCTGACAACCGACAGCTGATAACTGACAACTAACTTAAGTTTTTTCCGCCGCTTTCTTGGCTTTGACGCCGCCGTGTTTCCTGAATATGCGGGTTGGGGCGAATTCCCCTAATTTATGTCCGACCATATTCTCGGTCACAAATACCGGAGCATGCTTTCTTCCGTCGTAAACGGCAAAAGTAAAACCTACGAATTCAGGAATTATGGTCGACCTTCTGGACCAGGTTTTGATCGCCTGTCGTGTGCCGGCTTTGCGGACCTTGTCTACTTTTTCAATCAATCGTTCTTCGACGTACGGACCTTTTTTCAGTGATCTTGGCATCTTGTTCTCTATCTCCTTCGCTTTATTTAGTTTTTAGTTGCCGGTTTTCAGTTGTCGGATTATTGCGGAATTTCTTTACCTGACAACTGACAGCTGATAACTGACAACTATCTTCTCCGTTTAAGGATGAATTTATTTGAGTACTTCGTTCTGTTTCTCGTCCTGTACCCTTTGGTCTGCCAGCCCCACGGTGAAACCGGATGCGGATTTCCCTGCCCGGCTTTTCCTTCGCCGCCGCCATGGGCATGATCATGGGGATTCATTGCCGAACCGCGGACAGTAGGCCTTATGCCCAGCCAGCGCTGTCTGCCCGCTTTGCCGATAGTGACGGCTTCCCATTCCACATTACTCACCTGCCCGACAGTAGCGCGGCAGTCTAAATTGATAAGCCGGATCTCTCCCGAAGGCATCCTGATGTGCGCGTACAGCCCTTCTTTAGCCATAATCTGCGCGCACGTACCGGCGCTTCTCACAATCTGCCCGCCTTTTCCTTTGCTCAATTCCAGGTTATGGATCAACGTGCCCTGGGGAATATACCGCAGCGGCATGCAATTCCCCACTTTTATTTCCTGGTCTTTTTCGTTCGTGGAAATCACAACGGTTCCCACGGTTAAGCCAACCGGGCAAAGGATATATTTTTTCACATTTCCGGGATATTCGATAAGTGCGATCCTCGCCGAACGGTTCGGATCGTATTCGATAGCAAGGATCTTTCCGGGAACTCCCATAAGATTCCTTCTAAAATCTATGATGCGCATCATTTGTTTATGCCCGCCGCCGTGATGCCTGACCGTGATCCGCCCCCGGGCATTCCTGCCGCCCGTCTTCTTCAGAGGAACCAGAAGCGACTTTTCCGGTTTATCCTTGGTGATATCGGAAAAATCCTGGCCCGTTATCCAGCGTCGTGACGGAGTAGTTGGATTGTATTTTTGTAGCGGCATTGGTATCCCCTTATGCTAAATCTATTTTCTGGCCTTCCCGCAGGGTGACGATCGCTTTTTTCGTATCCGGGGCTTTACCGACCTGGTAACGCACCCGCTTCATCTTCCCCCTCAGGATATACGTGTTGACCTTTTCCACCTTTACTTTATAAACATACTCCACCGCCTGTTTTATCTGGATTTTATTGCTGCCTTTATCCACCAGGAACAGATACTTGTTTTCAGGTTCGTATATCGTGGACTTTTCCGTCCGTAATAACGCTTTTATGATATCGTAATGCGAATTCATTCTTTCAGTCTTTCCGTTAGCCCGGTTAATCCCGCCTCGGTCATCACCAGTTTGTCGGCGTTCAAAACCTCATAGGCATTCGTGTTTTTCCCCACATTGACCCGCACATTGGAGAGATTATGCAGAGCGCGTTTTGTATTCTCGTCAAGCTTATCCACCAGGAGCAAAACCTTATGTTTAGTTACATCGATCTTAAGTCTGGAAAAGATCTGTACCGCCATTTTTGTTTTCGCGGCCGCGACCGTCAGATTATTCAGGACAATAAAATTATCCTCCTTAATCTTGGCGGTAATTACGGATTTAAGAGCAAGATCCCTGAGTTTTTTGGGTAACGTAGTGGAGAAATCCCGCGGATGCGGCCCGAATGTCACGCCGCCGTGACGCCAGAGAGGAGAACGTATAGAACCGACTCTAGCACGCCCTGTGCCCTTTTGTTTCCAGGGCTTGCGCCCACCGCCCGAAACTTCGCCTCGCGTCTTAGTGGACGCCAAACCTTTCCTCTGATTTGCCCTGTATGACTTCACTACCTGGTAAACTGAAGGAGTGTTAATTATATCATTAAAAACAGAAGAGTCAAGTTTTATTTCTCCGCTTGATTCTCCGTCGACATTATAGAGTTGAATGGTCTTTGTCTGCATTTTATTTTATTTTATTTTAGTTTTTGTTTTTCACTTTTCCGTCAACGGTCACCCATGAACTGCTAACCAGCCTCATTTCTTTTTCTTCTTCTCTTCTACCTTCGGACGATCTTTAACGATCCGCTGTTTTCTCGCATTCCTGACCATCACAAAATTTTCATTGTGGCCGGGGACTGCGCCTTTAACCAACAAAAGATTATTCTCCGCATCTATTTTGACGACTTTCAAATTCTGCGCGGTCACCCGGCGATTCCCCATATGCCCGGGAAGATGATGCCCTTTAAGGACACGGCCCGGACTGGTCGTGGAACCAATCGAACCGACCCTGCGGTGAGATGTGGATCCGCGTGTCTGCCCTCCGCCGGCCCAATGCCACCGTTTCACGCCTCCCTGAAAGCCTTTCCCTTTCGACGTCCCCGTAACATCAACCTTATCCCCGATCTTAAAAATATCGACTTTCAGTTCTTCTCCAACCTTATATTCCCGGTCTTTCTCCCGGGGAACTTCCCTGATGATCTTTCTCAACGGGACGTTGAGTTTTTTGAAATAACCGGCAACCGGCTTTTTTACCTTTTTTTCTTTGACCTCGCCAAACCCTACTTGAACGGATTTATCCTTCACGGTCAAGACAGAACACGGACCGGCTTCGATCACGGTCACATGAACCATGTTGCCCTCATCGTCAAAAATATGCGTCTGTCCCAATTTCTTACCAAGTAATCCAGCCATAGTTTCTCTTTCGTTATACCGCTTGGTTCGCGTGTTCGTGAGTTCGCGTGTTCGTGAGTTCGCGGGTTCGCGGGTTCGTGAGCCGGGATATCCCTCAACACGTGAACACACGAACTCACGAACACACGAACTATTTTATCTCCACATCTACCCCTGCGGGCAGATTCAATTTCCTCAAAGCATCGATGGTCTTTGCCGTCGGTTCAAAAATATCGATAAGGCGTTTGTGTGTCAGCAATTCGAATTGCTCGCGGGATTTCTTATCGATGAACGGCGAACGTAATACCGTATACACTTCCCTCTTCGTGGGAAGCGGCAACGGCCCGGACGTGCGCGCCCCCGTGCGCCTCACCGTATCGGATATCTCCACCGCTGCCTGATCCAGCAAACGATGATCGTATGCTTTTAGTCTGATTCGTATTTTCTGCATTTTTGCGTTTCCTTAGGCTATAATCTCAGTCACGACCCCAGCCCCTACGGTACGTCCGCCTTCACGAATGGCAAAACGCGATTCTTTTTCCATAGCGATAGGCTGGATGAGTTCTACTTCGAACAACACGTTGTCTCCGGGCATAACCATTTCCGCGCCTTCAGGAAGGGCTACCGCTCCGGTAACATCGGTTGTACGGAAATAAAACTGCGGCCTGTATCCTTTAAAAAACGGCGTGTGCCTTCCGCCTTCTTCTTTGCTTAAGATGTAAACCTGGGCCTTAAACTTTGTATGCGGAGCGATCGATTTCGGCGCCGCGATAACCATTCCGCGCTCAACGCCTGTCTTATCAATACCTC
>JBAZGE010000006.1:0-48788 GCA_041653035.1 Candidatus Omnitrophota bacterium | reverse complement strand
ACATATGTGCCGTGGTTTTGTATTTTTTTTTGAATCAGTTTTTATGACGAGCCGGTTTACTTAACAGGCAGCATGCGTTAGGTAAACCGGTTTTTTTATGGAGGGCATATGACTGAATCGCGAGACAAAATCTGGTTAAAAATAACAGGTGTTATAATTGCCGTTTTTTTTATTCTTATAAACGGTAATGTTTTTATCTCCCCTTTAGCGAGCGCCGAGGATTTCTCTCCATATAGTGCCGGCGGATCCGGTGCTCTTATGTCTGTTTTAGGAGGAAATGCCGGCTGGATGCCCTTTTTTGCTGTGGGATCCGCAGAAGTAAGTGACAGCAGCGCCGGGTCTTCAATGCCGGATTCATCCGGCGGCAGCTACGAGGCGCCGCAGTATAAAGAGATTGAATCCGCCGCCTTGAATGCGTTAGGCACGTATTATACTACTCCGGAGGAAGCAGTGGATTCCTTGGCTATCGCAGCCCGGGATAAAAATAATGCGAATTATGCCTACGCAGGTGAAGCTATCGGTAATATAAGCGGCATTTTAAGATCCGTTGCTTTAGATGCAGATTCTTCCGAACGTCTAAAAATAGATGCTTTTTATGCGCTTTCGCAATACGATAACAATTTTATTCATCCTCAAGGCTATAAACCGGTGGCGCAGGAGATTATGAAAGATAAGGATTTTATTGAATTCGCCGATACACTGACGAGTATGCCCGGAGATAGTGTTTCTGTCAGTGAAGCGCCGGTTGCGTCAGAACAACCCGAAACGGTTGATAGTATTACGCGCGATGACAACGATCCGAAATTCGACAGTATGGGCATATATATACCTGAGGGGAATGGTGATTCGTCCGGCGGATTCCGTCAATCCGAGTTTTACTTTCCCTCAAGCAAGAGTTTGTCAGAAGTCTTATATAATAATTATAATCTCGCGCACAATATTCATACCGAAGATGACCGTCCGGTGTTATTGTTAATTTTGGCGAAGGAAGATTACAATGGCGCCTTTGAGACTGAAGGGCAAAAGTATGTTGAGGGATTATTTTTTGCGCGCGATTTTAGAGAACTTCTGATTCCCGAGAAAGTTACACAAGAAGAGTTTGCCGGTATTCTTGATAGTGACGGAAAAGATGAGCCGGGTGTAATATTTTCGATGCTGAAAGACGGGGGATATCTTCAAGAAGACGGGAGGATTACCTCCAAATTCCAGGGGATGACTGCTCTCTTTCGTCAGGATTTCGTGATTCATTCATTCGGAACGGCTGAACGGTATGATGCGGCTTCTCAGGAAAAAATAGCCGGTGTTTTAATGGATCATTTTGTAGTAGAAGACTTCGGTGGATTATGGGCAGATTTAACAGATAAAGGTTATATAGCGGGACAAGGCCAAATGGTTTCAAAGGGAGAAGTGTATTTTGAACAGAATAGAGAACAGCTGTTTGACGATTTGATTAAGAATGGCTATCTCGATGAGGCAAACCGTGCAACAGATAAATTTCGTGGACTTACGCCTGATTTTGAGCAAGATATGAGTAATTATGAGGCGATACCTCTGTCATGTTTGGCTAACACATTGTTTCTTTCGCAAGCCGCTACTATAACCGGAAAATTTCAGGGGTTAACTCCTGAGTTTAAAGAGGATTTTAAACAATACGATCCTGCTTCCCAAGAACAGATAGCCGGTCTTTTACAAAGATATCAAGCCGAAGCTGAGGCATTAAAGCAATATAAAGTTGTTTCATATGAGGTATCATCGGATACTGCATTTTATGAAGCGCTCGAGCAGGTTGGGCAGAACCAACCCATCGAATTTCTTGTAATTGCAGCGCACGGCATGTTCGATGAATCAAAAAAAGCCTCAGACAAAAGTATCCATTTTTCCCTGGGCAGTGAGGAAGCCGGCCTTTTGAACGAACAAGACATTCAGGAAATGTTAGATCTCGATCTGGATTCCTATCTGCGGGATAAATCGAGTATTCTTTTACAATCGTGTTATGCCGCTGAAGAAGATGAAACTTCCGGGGTTAGTTTGGCGAAAAAACTATCGGAAGTATTTCCCCGTTCAACTGTCTTGGGGCCCAGCAGCAGTACTTTCGGCAGTTTGTTAGGGTTCTCCAAAGATGAGAACAATATCCCGAAGTTAACAGATATTGTATTTTATATGTCGGATACCCGTATGTACGCAGTTCAACAATAAAGCAGGCGTTATAGCGTTTTCCTCTTAAACTGTCTTTTCTTGTGCTCCCCAGGTTTATCTATCCAATTTCTCTGATTACAATAGGCCGATATCATCTATCCTCCTGCTGTTATTATAGTTGATTCTTATTACTCTTTACATCGCGATAATTTTCTGCATAAATTTAACAGCGTAATGCATAGTAATTCATTATGTTGATATAACATGCATAAAAATTATAAAATATATATTGACAAGTAAGTTTGAGTAAGTATAATGAAATTTACGTAAGCAGAATTATTGCATAAAATGTATAGTAAAGGTTGAGAATGGTTCCTATAACACTGATGACTATCGAAGATCTGGCGGCGTACCTGCAGGTGAGCCGCAGGACTATTTATGAATGGCTTAAACATCACAAGATCCCCGCGGTGAAGATTGTCGGGCAGTGGCGTTTTCAAAAAGAAAAGATCGACAGCTGGATGGATCATCAAACTCAGGGATTATCATAAAAAAGGAGTCCTTATGTATTTTAAAAAATTAGAAATAGTCGGTTTTAAATCTTTCATGAACAAAACGACCCTGAATTTTGAACCCGGCATTACCGCGGTGGTCGGTCCGAATGGCTGCGGAAAATCGAATATCTTTGATTCGATCCGCTGGGTGCTCGGGGAGCAGTCCGAAAAGGCTCTGCGCGGCTCGCAGATGGTGGATGTCATTTTCAACGGCACGGATAATTACCAGCCGCTCGGCATGGCGGAGGTGAGCTTGACCTTTGATAATGAAAAACGCCATTTTCCGGTCGAGCAGGACGATGTGGTCATTACCCGCAGGATTTTCCGGTCGGGAGAGAACGAATACCTGTTGAACAAGGCGCAAGTGCGCCTCAAGGATATCATGGATCTTTTGATGGGCACGGGTATCGGCGCGGAAAGTTATTCCATTGTCGCGCAGGGAAAGATCGACCTGATCCTGAGCTCCAAACCGGAAGACCGGCGCGTGATATTCGATGAGGCATCGGGGATAACCAAATATAAATCGCAGAAACGGGAAGCGCTCAGGAAGCTTGATGAGACCGAGCAAAACCTGCTCCGGTTGAACGATATCATTATCGAGGTCAAGCGTTCCATATCTCATTTGGAACGGCAGGCGAATAAGGCGCGCCGGTATAAAGAGGTGTTCGAGGATCTCAAGTCTAAAGAGCTGCGTCTGGCGGTTTTGCAGAGAAAAAGCCTGTTTGAGGAAAAAGAAGCGCTGGCCGGTACCCTGCAGGCGGCGCGCGCCGAAGAGGAGGCATTGCTCGGAGATATTGCCAAAGAAGAGACGAGACTCACGCAGCACAATGAAGATGTCAGGGGCTGTGAACAAAAAATAGCCGACCTGCAGAATGAAATTGTGGGTTTTGAGAACCTCATTCTCAGGAATAAACAGCAGGTAAATTTCAACCGGGAACGTATCATCGAGGCGCGGAATTCCCGGAAATATACCGAAGAACAGATCCTCAAGGCACAGCACCGGCTGAGCGCCGATGAGGAAAAGCTGGGCAGGATGAAAGAAGAGCGTTTCCTGGTGGAAAAGAGTATCCGGGAAAAGGCCGTATTGTTGGAGGCCAAAGAAGCGGAATTGCATTCTCTGGTTGAGTCGATCCGTGTTTCTCTGGAAGGGATCGCGCAGGCCAAGAAGGATATTCTTGAAACGGTAACCAGGATGAGCCAGGCCAAAAATCTGGTTATTGACCTGACTTCCAAAGAGCAGGTTTTTATGGCGCGCAAAAAACGGTTGGATATCGAAAAGGCAAAAGTCCGTGAAGAGAAATCGGGCATCGAGGGGAATCTCCAGGCTATGCTGGCAGACCTGCATCTGGCGGAAACCATGCTTGCCGATTTTACCCGCCAGGCGTCCGGCCTGAAAGCGGAACTCGATATTGAAAATGTTTCTTTGAACCAGGTAAGGACGGAACTGGAGAACCTCCAGCGGGTGAAGTTGACCTTGCAGTCGCAGAAGGAATTCCTCGAGCAATTGAAGATCCAGTATGAAGGTATCGATACTACGCTCAATGCCTTGATCTATTTGGATAAGCCCCTTCCCGAGAAAGTCGACGGCCTGATCGTGAAATTCTCGGAAACCGGTCCTGAAGCGGTGCCGGAAATCCAGGGCATGCAGGGATTTAACTGTAAACGTGCCGGCGAGGCAAAGCCTATCGATCTGGATGCCCAGAAGGTTGATGAAAAGATCAGCCAGGCTGAAGAGAAAATACAGGGATTGTGTGCGGTCAAAATTACCACGGAGAGCCGTGTAGGGGCGTTGACCCAGGCGCTCACCGATTTGCAGAAAAAAGAAAAAGACCAGGAGATGGCTTTTGCCCATAAACGGACCGTGTTTCAGACTGTCCAGGAGCAGTTCGACAAGATCAAGGATGAGGAAGAGGTGATCCTTCTTGAGCTTACCGATGTCGAAGGGGAATTAGCTTCGTTGAAAGAAAAATTGACGGGCGCCCATAGCTCGCTCGCGGAATTAGAGAATTTTCACATGACCCGGGAGAATTTTGTGCATACCGAGCAGGGGAAGGTGGAGTCCTCCAGCATGGCCAAGGAAACTGTTATCGTGGTTATCGCTTCTACCAAGGCGGAGTTGGAATCCCTGCATAAACGGGTGGCTTCGGAACAAAGTACGCTTAAAGCGTTGGAGGAGACCTGCCAGCAGGATAGGGCGAATATCGCCGGCCTTGAGAAACAGGTTCAGGATTCTTTTGAGAAAGAAAAGGCTTTTGACCTGGAGATCGTCCGGCTGGAAGACGCGAATGTCCGTACAGTTGAAGAAACGCATACTCAGCAGCGGAAACTTCTCGAGGCCCGGAATATATATCAGGATCTTTCCTCGGGTATCGAAGATATTGTCCGGAGTATCGAAGAAAGAAAGAAGGAAGCCGGTGCTTGCAAGGATACTATTTACGGCCTGCAGATGAAGGAAAAAGACGTGGATTTCAAGGTTACCAGCATCGGCGACCGGATCATGCAGGCGTATAAGGTCGATCTGGCTGAAATTCCTTCTCTTTCAGAGACCGGGGCAAAACCGGCGGTAGGCGATCAGCCGTCTGTGGCGGATGGCCGGCCTGCGGCAGAGGTAGAGGTTTCTGTCCCTGAAGTGCAGGCAGAAACGCAGGTTCTTCCCGCCGATATCGTAGCCGCACCCGAAGAAAATGAAAGTGTCCTGGAACAGGAGATCAAGAAATTGAAAGACCGATTGGAATCGTATGGTACGGTTAACCTGGTGGCCATTGAAGAATACGAAGAATTGAAAAAGCGGTATGATTTTCTGAACCAGCAGCAGAACGACCTGGTTACTTCCCGGGATTCTCTGCAGGCTGTGATCCAGAAGATCAACCGGAATACCCGGAAGATGTTCCTGGAGACATTTGAACGGGTGCGCGACGAGTTCAAGAATTATTTCCGCTTGCTTTTTAACGGCGGAGACGCCCAGCTGTTCCTGGTCGATGAACAGAATCCTCTGGAATCGGGTATCGAGATCATCTGCCGCCCTCCCGGGAAGAAACTGCAGAATGTGCTCCTTCTTTCAGGAGGAGAGAAATCCATGGCTGCCATAGCGCTTATATTCGCTATATTCAAGGTCAAGCCCGCGCCGTTCTGTATCCTCGATGAGATAGACGCCGCGCTCGATGAATCGAATGTGGACAGGTTCGGCAGGATGCTGCTGGAATTCAAAGGATATTCCCAGTTTATCGTGGTGACCCATAATAAAAAAACCATCGCCAATGCCGATGTGATGTACGGGATCACCATGCAGGAGTCGGGAGTTTCCAAGATTGTGTCGGTGAAATTCGGGGCTCAGAAGCAGGAAGAAGAAGACAAAGAATTAGTCCCCGCGTAGGACAATATCCCGGTTTTACAGGAATCTCGGGTTTGTGGTATCGGGGTCTATTGCAGGGACATCACAATCTGTCCCTGCGCCGGTATTATTTCAGCGAACGATCAGTTGCAGGTCCTATTTTTTCCGCCCTTTTTTGCCTCGTACAGAGTCTTGTCGGAATAGGCGATGATTTCGGCAGGGGTGGTACCGTTTTCGGGGTAGGTGGCAAGCCCGAGGCTCACCGTTAGATTCTTCAGCGATAGGTTTTTTTCCCGTATAAAAGGATGTTTTTCAATACCTTCCCGCAGGCGTTCGGCAATGAAGAAGGCTTCCTTTTTGTCTGTACGGGGGAGGATTATGGCGAATTCTTCTCCGCCGTACCGGCAGACAAAATCCATTTTCCGGGATTGGTTTTTGAGCTGGGAAGCCAGTTCTTTCAAGATGCCGTCTCCGAATTGATGCCCCAGTATATCGTTGTATAGTTTAAAATCGTCTATATCCAGCATGATGAGGCTGGCTGCCGTTGAGGCGGCTTTTGAATTTTCTATTTCCAGAGAGAGCAGGTGTTGAAAATAGCCGTGGTTCCAAATGTCGGTCAGGGAATCAAGGTGCGCCTGGATGTAAGTTTTTTCATAGAGCTGGGAGTTTTCTATGGCCAGGCCGGCCTGGTTTGCCAGCATGATAAGCATTCTCAGGTCATCCTTGGAGATGGGTTTTTGGGTGACGAAATTATCCGCCAGGATGATGCCGTTGACTTTGTCTTTTGCTTTTAAAGGGACGACTACGACTTCTTCACTTTTCAGGAGCTGCATGATGGGGTCGCCGGCATATCCCTGCAGGGTTTCTCTGGTCAGGTGAATGGGCATGCCTTCCAGGGCGACCAGGGCAAGCAGGCTTTCTTTTTGTTCCTGTAGAGGCACGCGCATGTATTGCAGCTTCCGGTTGAAGCCGGTTTGCTGCGATGAGCGGGAGATTTTGTACATGTTTATAAGGTGCTCGAGGTCCATTTTCTCCATTTCTATCTGCGTCCAAATCCGGTTGGCTTCTTCGCCGCTTTCCGGGCCGATGCTCATTTTTCCCTCGATCATGCCGATTTCATCGTTCACCAGAAAAAGCACCGCCCGGTTAAACCCGAGTCCGGCGTGCGCGGTCACTCCCGTCAGGATGATATAGAGGATCTCATCCAGTTTAAGGGTGGTGCGCATAGCGTTGGAAACCTCATAAAGTATGGTGAGTTCCGCTTTGGTGCGTTCCAGTTCCTGTTTGAGCCTGACTGTTTCTTCCATGGTATCAAGGTAACACATTTTGTAAATTCTGTCAACCGTATCTCTTTGTGAAATATAACAACGAGGAACAGTCGATCCCCGGCGCGCATAGAATCTTGTTTATACTTGACAATGCCGGTTTTATAGTGTAGAAAAATGGGGACGGTTCTATTTTTTATTCTCGACCGCGAGTATAAAAAAATAGAACCGTCCCCATTTTTCCGTCTCCATTTTTCCGTTTATGCTTGACAATGCCGGGTTTATAGTGTATAAAAAATAATATTCGTGTTTTTTTTGTTGAGATAAGATCGGAGGTATGAATGGATGAACGCAGAAAATACGGCAGGGTAAAGACGGACGGAAAATTAACTTTGAACGTGACCGATATACCCGGCAAAGTGAATATGGCGGAGGTTTCGACCATCGATATCAGCCCCGCCGGTGTTTCTTTTGTATGCGATAAGGATATCCCGCGCGGATCCCCCATACAGGTGGTGATTAATTTTCCCGGCCTTTACGTTGAAAAAGATATCCCGGTGATGGCCACGATCGTGCATTCTCAGAAAACGGAAGGCAAGTTTAAAGTAGGCTGTTGTTATGTGTCTAAAGAAGTGCAAAAGAGCAAACCCCGTTAGAGAACTTTGTCCGCTAACGGTTTTCGCTGACGGTGGCTTTCTCTAACGGGATAAATAAATTCCCGGGCCGAGGGGCTTCATGCAAACAGGGATAGTGGTATGAGAGCGCTGCATGAAAAAGAAATCGCTGTTGTCGGAGTGTCTAAAATTGAGACCAAGTACGGCTATAAGGTTTTTAAAGAGTTGGTCAAACATGATTTTAAGGTGTGCGGTATTAACCCCTCGGGCGGAGATATCTTGGGCAGGAAGATTTACCGCAGTTTGCGGGAACTGGAACGCAACCCCGATATGGTTATTACCGTTGTTCCTCCTCCGGTGACGGAAAAAATCGTAGAAGAATGCCGTAAAATCGGAATAAAGGAGATTTGGATGCAGCCCGGTTCGGAATCGGAAGCTGCGGTTACGAAGGCTCGGTCTTGCGGCATACTGGTAACCTCTCAGATATGTTTTCTGGTTCGCGCGGGAATTTGGAATGAAGCGAAAATAAATACTCCTTTCCCGGGTGTTTATAAACCCGGACACTTGTATCGGAAAACACCTACCCGCCATTTTCTTAAGAAAAGAACATAAACTTATGGTTGTTTTTTTCTTGATTCCGCAATGACTATTGCGGAATCTCGACTCATGGAGAAGTTATCGTGGAGCAATTTTTGTGATTTTCTCAGTTAGATTTCTCCTTTTTTTGCGTCTATTGTAAGTGGAAGGAGGTGAAATCTACCCGGGATGCGGATCCTCTGTTGGGATTCGGGATATTAATTGACACGCAGGTTTTACTGGGATATAATTATTACTCTTTAAGCGAAAGTAACGATAATAATGAAAGTAACCGGTCTATCGTTAACCACTTATATTCGGAGGGCATTATGGAAAAAAAAGTGATGGTTAAGGCGGAAGGAGAAGCCCCTTTGGAAAAAAAAGAGGCTCAGGGTTCGTCCGAGCGTCACAAGGCGTTGGAATTGGCGCTTTCGCAGATTGAAAAACAGTTTGGAAAAGGTTCTATCATGAAACTCGGCGGGAAGGTTAAGCTTGATGCGGATGCTATTCCTACCGGCGCCCTTACCCTGGATTGCGCTTTGGGTATCGGCGGACTGCCCCGGGGAAGGGTGGTGGAAATATTCGGCCCGGAGGCCTCCGGAAAGACTACATTGACTTTGACTACGATCAGGGAAATACAGCATAAAGGCGGGGTAGCCGCGTTCATAGACGCGGAACACGCCTTTGATTCGACGTATGCCAAGATCATCGGGGTCAACCTGGATGAGTTGTTGATATCACAGCCGGATACCGGTGAACAGGCTTTGGAGATTACCGAAACCCTGGTTCGGTCGAATGCGGTGGACCTGATCGTGGTGGATTCGGTGGCGGCACTGACCCCGCGCGCGGAAATCGAAGGGGACATGGGGGATTCGCATATGGGATTGCAGGCGCGCTTGATGTCCCAGGCATTGCGCAAGCTTACCGCGGCTATCAGTAAATCCCGCACCTGCGTTATTTTTATCAACCAGCTCCGCGAGAAAATAGGGGTTATGTTCGGTAATCCCGAGACCACAACCGGAGGACGGGCGCTCAAGTTTTATTCCTCCGTCCGGCTTGATGTGCGCAGGACCAATTCCATAAAATCGGGGGATTCGGTTATCGGCGGGCATGTCCGGGCGCGGGTGGTAAAGAACAAAGTCGCCCCGCCGTTTAGGGAGGCGGAATTCGATATCATGCATGATGAGGGAATTGTTAAATCCGGAAGCGTGCTGGATGCCGCGGTCAATCTGGAAGTGGTTCAGAAATCCGGGACATGGTTTTCTTTTCAGGAAGAGAAGATCGGCCAGGGCAGGGATGCCGCGATAAAAACCCTGAAGGAAAAAACAAAACTGCAGGAACAGATCGAGAAGGAAGTACGGAAAAAGATCACGCTGGGATAGGAATCTGCGGAATGTGTTTTTTGCTTCGGGGAGGGAGCCTTGGCCTTTAGGTTGAGGGGCTCCACTTTTGTCATTTTAATTTTGACATTTGGGCTTAAGGGGAGGGGGCTATGAAAAAAACACTTATAGTAAGTACTGCTTTTTTAATCACAGGAGTCGTCATCGGGATCATGTTCTCCGCGCGCATGGATATCCTTCCTCCGGGCGCGACGCAGGGGTCTCAACCGGTGGGCACGGTTTCTTCCGCGCAGGAATTTAATATAGAGGACGCGGTCATTAAAGTCGCCGGGACCAGCGGGAAAGCGGTTGTTTCCATCAGTACCGAGCATACCGCGAAGGTAGGGGGAGCACGGCGGTATTATTATAACGCTCCGTCAGGGGAATCGCCGTTTAACGACGATGACCCGTTCAGGAAATTTTTTGATGATTTCTTCGGTGAGATGCCGGAACGGGAATATAAAAAGGTGGGTTTAGGGTCGGGCGTCATTATCGATCCTGAAGGGTATATCCTGACTAACGAGCATGTTATCAGCGAAGCGGATAAGATTAAAGTCACCCTTTCAGACGGCAGGGAATTCAAGGCTGAAGTTAAAGGCCAGGATCCCCGTGCCGACCTGGCGGTCATAAAGATCAACGCCCGGAATCTTCCGGCGGCTAAACTCGGCGATTCGGACAGCGTGAAGATCGGGCAGTGGGTAGTGGCGATAGGCAATCCGTTCGGGTTCGCTTTGCAAAATCCGGAACCTACGGTTACCGCGGGCGTCATCAGCGCCTTGCACCGTTCTTTAGGAAGGACGGTCAGCCGGGATAAGGATATGAACGATCTCATCCAGACCGATGCCGCCATCAATCCCGGTAATTCCGGGGGGCCGCTGGTAAACCTGCGCGGTGAAGTGGTTGGGATCAATGTGGCCATCTTTTCGACCAGCGGCGGGTATCAGGGGATAGGTTTTGCCATTCCCGTTAATAATGCCAAGCGGATCATGTCGAAATTGATAGAAGGCAAAGATATTACTTACGGATGGCTGGGGGTGAGCGTGCAGGATCTGAACGACGATCTCGCGCAGTATTTCGGTGTCCCGGATAAAAAAGGGGCATTGGTTGTCGATGTCTTAGCCGGCGGCCCCGCGGAAAAAAACGGGATGAAAAAGAGCGATATTATCGTGCGTTTTGATAACAACCCGGTTGCGAATGTGCGGGAGTTGTTGACGCTTGTCGGTAAAGAAGAAGTGGGCCGTAAAATTAAAGTAGCGGTGCTCCGGGATAAACGTGAACAGCCGCTGGATATCGTGATCGGGGCGCGCCCGCAGAACCTGAAAGAGCAGGAAATGGAGGAAGCGGAAAAATCCTTGGGTGTATGGAGAGGGCTGCATGTCCAGGATCTGCAGCCGGAGATCAAAAGGCGGTATAAGATAGAGACGCAGGAAGGTATTGTAGTCGTGGATGTCGAGCCGGACAGCCTTGCGGCTGAGGCCGGTATTTTCACGGGAGACGTGATTATAGAAATCAATAAACAGAAGATCCGCACGCTCGCTGATTATCAGAGGGTCACCGCGGGATTGAAGAGCGGGGACGCGTTGGTGGTTACTTTAAGAGGGTATCTGGTGATCAAAGATAAGCCGGAAGAACGGTGAAAAGCACTGATCGGTTATTAAGCGCTCAACGCTATGCTTTTTTACTGTTGAAGTTCAGGCCGCGCAGCGAAAAGGAAATGCGCGATCGTCTGGGCAGAAAAGATTTCTCCAAAGGCATAATAGAAAAGACGGTACAGGCCCTTATTTCCAAGAAATTTATCGATGACCGGCTTTTTGCCGAAGCCTGGATTGATTACCGTATCAATAAATCATTCGGGTTCAGGAAAGTGAGAAGAGAATTGCGCGGGAAAGGTATCCCCGGGCGTATTATCGAGGAGTGCCTTGCCCGGATACAAAAAGATTATTCCGAAGAAACTGTCGTTGAACGATCAGCCCGGGAGAAGATCGGGAAGTTGAAAGGCATTGACGGGATAAAGGCGAAAAACCGGGTATACGCGTATCTTCTGCGGCGGGGCTTTACTCCGTCAGTGGTCATCGAGGTGATGAACCGGCTTATGGGGGAAACAGGGCGTGGGGAGTAGGGGAATGAAAGCGGATATTTTAAGAGAGAAATTTTTGAAGTTTTTCGAGTCTAAAGGGCACCGGATCTGCGAAAGCGATTCTCTGTTTCCGAAAGACGATCCTACTGTTTTATTCACTCCTGCCGGCATGAACCAGTTTAAAAAGGAATTCCTCGGCTATGACTCCGGTTTCAAGCGCGCCGCGACTTCTCAGCGCTGCCTGCGCACCGACGATTTGGATAAGGTCGGTAAAACCCGCGGGCATCACACGTTTTTTGAGATGCTCGGTAATTTTTCTTTCGGCGATTATTTCAAAAAAGAAGCCATTGCCTGGGCGTGGGAATTCCTGACCAAAGAGCTGGGTTTGTCCGCAGGCAAGCTTTGGGTTTCGGTGTATAAAGACGATGATGAGGCGTATGATATCTGGAAAAATGATATTAAAGTCCCGTTGGACAGGATCGTAAAGCTTGGGGATAAAGAGAATTTTTGGCCTTCGGAGGCAAAGGAAAAAGGGCCGAACGGGCCGTGCGGCCCCTGCTCGGAGATGTTTTTCGACCGGGGAAACGATATCGGCTGTAAGAAATCGGAATGCAGCCCGGCCTGCGGCTGTGGAAGGTTCCTGGAAGTGTGGAACCTGGTGTTCACCCAGTTTAACCGCAGGGACAACGGCGTGCTGGAACCGCTCCCGCATAAGAATATAGACACCGGGATGGGGCTGGAACGCCTGGCCGCGGTGATGCAGGGCGTGGAGAGTAATTTCGAATCGGATCTTTTTGAACCGCTTATCCGGGAGATCGCCCTGAATTTAAGGAACGCCGGCCTGTGTAAGGACAAGGAATTCATCTACGCGGTCAGCGACCACGTGCGCGCGGTTGTTTTTTCGATTTACGACGGCGTACTGCCGTCCAATGAGTCACGGGGGTATATCGTCAGGAAACTCATCCGCAAAAGCACGCTGCATTTACGGAGCATGGGGATGAGCGGGCCGTTTTTGTATAAACTGGTTCCCCTGCTTTCGGAGATAATGAAAAGCCCCTACCCGGAACTGGTGAAACGCCGGGAAGATATCGCGCAGGTTGTCCTCTCGGAGGAAAAGAATTTTATCAATACCTTGAATTCAAGCGAGCCGCTTTTGAAGGAAAAATTTTCCGTATTGGAAAAGAAAACCGACCACCAGGAAGCGGGAAGGATCGCTTTTCAGTTGTATGATACCTACGGGATTCCTCTGGAGCTTACTATGGACTGGGCCGAGAAACAGGGGATAGAGATTTCCACCGTTTCTTTTGAGCGGGAATTGAACCTGCAGAAGTCGCGGTCAAAGGCGCAGAGTACCATGCAGGGGGATGTTTTCAGCGATACCGGGGCGGGATACAATCTCCATCCGACTGCCTTTCTGGGGTATGAAAAAACTGATTGCCTTGCGCGCATCATAAAAATATTAGTGAATGGGCAGGAGATGGAAGAAGCGGCGGCCGGGGCGGAAGAGGTGTCGGTTATCCTCGACAGTACGGTATTTTACGGGGAGTCGGGAGGCCAGGTCGGCGATACCGGAACTATCGAGAGCGCCGGCGGTGTGTTTGAGGTTCAGGATACGAAGGTGTCCAATAAGGTTATCATGCATGTGGGGAGGCTGATCAGGGGGGCATTGAAGAAAGGCGAAAGCGTTCACGCCAGGATCCAGGCGGACAGAAGGATGGCTATCGCCAGGAATCATACCGCTGCGCATCTCCTTCAGGCGGCTTTGAGGAAAGTTTTGGGGGCGCATGTGCAGCAACAGGGTTCTCTGGTTGAGGAAAGGCGGCTGAGGTTTGATTTCACCCATTTTAGAGATATCAAAGATGAAGAATTATTCCGGATAGAAGAACTGGCAAATGAGTTTATCATGAACGACTACCGGGTGCTGAAAACCGAGATGTCCCTGCAGGATGCCCGGACTGAGGGCGCGCTCGCTTTTTTTGCCGAGAAATACGGGGAAAAGGTGCGGGTTATATCCGTAGGCGATATTTCGAAAGAGCTCTGCGGGGGCACGCATCTCGATGCTACCGGGCAGATCGGAATGTTCAGGATCATCCAGGAAAGTTCCATCGCCAGCGGCGTGCGCAGGATCGAAGCGGCAACCGGGAAAAACGCCTATGCGATCATGAAAGAGCACGATACTGTTTTAGCGGGGCTGGTTTCTTCCTGGAAGGTTCCGGTAGACAGGATCAGGCCGGAGCAGGAAAAGCGGGACTCATTGATCAAAGAACTGGAGAAACAGTTGAACGCGCAGAAACTGCAGAATCTGGCTCATTCTTTGGATGCCTGGATCAGGGGCGCGGAGCAGATTAACGGGATCACCTTTATAGCCCGGCAGATCGAGAATTACGATATGGGGTTATTGAGGAAAGCGGTGGATTTGATAAAGGAAAGGCAGAACGATTGTTTTGTCACCTTAGGTGTTGTTCATGCCGGCCAGGTTCTCGTAGTGGCGGGCACGAACTCGGCTTCCGTACTGCGGCATATGGATTTGCCGGGAGTGATCAGGGAAAACGCCGTTTTGATCGGAGGCAGCGGAGGAGGCCGGAAGGATTTCGCGCAGGCCGGAGGGACGAAGCCGGATAAACTTCCGGAATTTTTTGAAAAATTGAAAGAAATAATCAGGGCAATCCCGAATCCATGAAAATCATCCGTTTCAACAGTAAACAACTGGAAAAGATATTCGACCGGTGCTATCCCCGGTCAAAGAGAGTTGAAGAGAAAGTCAGGCAGATCATCGATGATGTGCGCCTGTTCGGCGACGACGCGGTGCTCAAGTATACCCGTAAATTCGACGGTGTGAAACTTTTGGCAAAGCAGATGCGGGTTTCCGAGCGGGAGATCAGCGGCGCCTATCAGAATATCACCCCCAACTTCGTCGCCAGTTTAAAGACTATTTTCGGGAACGTTAACAGGTTTTACAGCAGGTCGATCAGAAAATCCTGGAGAATGAAAGACGGTGACGGGGTGATCCTGGGAGAGAATTACCAGCCGTTGGAGAAAGCGGGGGTGTATATACCGGCGGGAACGGCACCGCTGGTTTCCACGGTATACATGACTGTTTTGCCGGCGCGTATTGCCGGGGTAAAAAAAATAGTCCTTATCAGCCCTCCGGATTCCCAGGGGCATATCAATCCCCATATCCTGGTGGTTGCCGATCTTTTGAAAGTGGATGAGATCTACCGGGTGGGAGGAGCCCAGGGGATTGCCGCGCTCACCTACGGGACAAAGACTATTCCCCGCGTGGACAAGATCGTCGGTCCGGGTAATGTGTATGTCAGTGAGGCAAAACGGCAGGTGTTCGGGTACGTCGATATAGACATGATAGCCGGGCCAACGGAACTGGTGGTCATTGCCAACCGTTTCAGCGACCCGAGGTTCGTCATCGCCGACCTCAAAGCGCAGGGAGAGCACGCGCACGGGCTCCCGGTTTTGATCACCGATTCCAAAGCGCTGGCTAAAGAAGTCAAGATGAAACTTGATGTGAACGGCTATATTATCCTGACCAAGAACCTCAACCAGGCGGTTGAGATCTCAAACAGGATCGCCCCGGAGCATCTGGAGATCCTGGTGCAAAATCCCCGGAAGATCCTTAAAGGGGTGAGGAACGCGGGCGCCATATTCCTGGGGCCGTACAGCCCGGCAGCGGTGGGAGATTATGCCGCCGGTCCCAGCCACGTATTGCCGACCTGCGGGACAGCCAGGTTTTTTTCCGGATTGTCGGTTTCGGATTTTATGAAAAGCAGCCATATTATCAGTTATTCTAAGCGGTCCCTGGAACGCGTTCGTGAACCTCTGGAAAAGGTAGCCGGCATAGAAGGACTGAAGGAACATGTGGATTCGGTAAAAGCCAGATTCGAATAAGGGTCTATTGCGGGGCCGTTCTTCGAACGGCCCGCTGAGAGGGAAGAGAGCCATATATGAAAAAGAAAAAGCGGCTGGCAAGGGAAAGCAGGAAGACAAAAGAAACCGACATCAGCGTGAAACTGGCTATTGACGGAAGCGGAAAAACAAAAATAAAAACCGGGATAGGTTTTCTTGACCATATGCTGGAATTATTCGCTTTTCACGGTTTTTTTGACCTGGAAGTAACGGCCAGGGGCGATTTGCAGGTGGACATTCATCATACCAATGAGGACGTGGGTTTGATGCTGGGCAGGGCTTTTAAAAAGGCTTTAGGGGATAAGAAAGGGATCCGGAGATTCGGTTTTGCGCAGGTACCCATGGAAGAAGTGACGGCGGCTGTGGCGCTCGATATTAACGGCAGGGGTTTTTTCAGCATAAAGGAAGCGGGCGCAGGCCTTTTAACGGGAGCTATTCAGGAATCCCCCGGGGGGTTATCCGCGGTATTTAATAAACAGGAAGATTATGAATTTGAATACGCCGAACATTTTTTCGACGCTTTTGCTAAAAACACCGGGATGAATTTAAATATACTTTTGTTTAATCCTAAAAAAGATTTACATGCCGTCCTTGAGCCTGTTTTTAAGGCATTGGGATTGGCTTTGGATCAGGCCACCGGCATTGATCCGAGAAGAAAGGGCGTGCCTTCGACTAAGGGAGTCATAGATTAATTGGTTAATGAAGGTTAAGGTAAGGTTAAGGATGGTTAATGCAGGTGTAATCAGAGGATGGAACATCTGAGTAACCAACATTAACCAGGGTATTGTCTAAGCTTGGTTTCATTAACCATTTTTAACTAACATTAACCTTGTTTTTACGACAATGATAGCTGTTATTGACTACGGCATGGGTAATATTCACAGCGTGCGTAAGGCTCTTGAATCGGCCGGTGCGGAAGTCCTGGTCACCAATAACGCCGTGGATATTGAAAAATGCGATAAAGTGGTTCTGCCGGGAGTCGGGGCATTTGGCGATGCCGTCCGGGAATTGGAAGAAACAGGTTTGTCCGGGGCGTTACGGCAGGCAGTACAGGAGAAAAAAATATTTTTGGGCATCTGTCTTGGGCTGCAGCTTTTGTATGACTTCAGTGAAGAGTCCCGGAATGTCAAAGGCCTGGGTATTCTTAAAGGCGCGGTCAGGAAATTTAAGCCCGGGCCGGGTTTCAAAGTTCCGCATATGGGATGGAACCAGCTTAAGAAACGCGCGGAATGCCCGTTATTGAAGAATGTGCCGGTTGACGCCAATGTTTATTTTTGCCATTCGTATTACGTTGAGCCTTTGGAGCGGGAAACAGCCGCCGGGGTAACTCAGTACACCGTGGATTTTGTTTCCCTGGTTTGGAAGAACAGCGTATACGGAGCCCAGTTCCACCCGGAAAAAAGCCAGAAGACAGGGCTGCAAATTATAAGAAACTTCGTCAACTTGAAGTAGCAGTTTGCTGAAAAACCCTATTTAGGCAGTCTGCTCAAAAAGACTCAGATGCTAGGCGCGCGCCAAGTGGCTGCGGAGGCGTATGTTACATATACGCCGCACAAAGACACGCGGCGCGCAACGACGCAGATGAGGCTTTTTCAGCAGACTGGTAGTGTAAAGTTATGGATTCGACACTTAAACACCTTACACTTAAAACTTATACACTAAAGGTTTGTTAGAATGTTGATAGTCCCCGCGATTGATTTAAAAGACGGCTGTGTGGTAAGGCTCTTCCAAGGAAGGAAAGACAAAAAGGTCTATTCCACGGATCCGGTTGCCGTGGCCGGGTTCTGGGCCCGGCAGGGCGCTCGGATGCTCCATGTGGTAGATCTGGACGGGGCGTTTACCGGGGTGCCGCAGAATCTGGGTATTGTGAAAAAAATTGTCCGTTCGATCGATATCCCCGTTGAATTCGGAGGCGGGGTGAGAAGTCTCGAGACCGTTCAGGCGCTGGTAAAAAGCGGTGTACAGCGGGTGGTGCTCGGGACGAGAGCGGTTGAAGACCGGGATTTTCTGGAGGCGGCTTTCAAAAAATTTAAACAGAAGATCGTGGTTGGTATAGACGCGAAAAAAGGCCGCATCATGACCGAAGGATGGAAAAAGACAGCCCGATCCTCCGGCCTTTCCGGGTTTGTTTCTTATTTGAAGAAACTCGGCCTAAAGAATATCATTTATACCGATATTTTGAAAGACGGTACCCTGCAGGGGCCGAATGTCCAAGCGGTAAAAGGCCTGTTGCGTATTGCGGATCTGCGGGTTATTGCTTCCGGAGGCATATCTTCATTAGCGGATATATCCCGGTTGCTGCCTTTGGAAAAGAAGGGGTTGTACGGGATCATTGTCGGGAAAGCGTTATACGAACATAAGTTTACATTGCAAGAAGCCTTGCAGGTTGTAGATGAGTATAAGTGTTTGAGTGCATAAGTGCATGGGTGCATAAGTTTGACGTGTCGACTCACGCACATATGCACTAAGCTTGAGGAGGAATAATGGCAAAAAATGTTTTAGTGATCGTGGTATTTTTCATGTTGGTGATGTCTATGGGAGGGTGCGCGAGCACCGCGAAAAAACAGGATTTGGATTCCCAGGGAATGCGTAATCAGATTTCCGTATTGGAAGCCAGGCTTCAGAGCAAGGATCAGGAAATAGAGAGTTTGCGCGATGCCTTGAACAAAACTACCGAGGAGAAAGCGGCACAGGGCGGCCTGGAAGTCCCCCTCGAGAATAAAAAGATTTCCGCGGAAGTGAATATGCATCCTTCGGTTCCCCAGATCCAGACGGCGTTGAAGAATTCGGGGTATGATCCCGGGGCTATTGACGGGAAATTAGGCAAGAAGACCCGCGAAGCGGTAAAGGCATTCCAGGCCGCGAACAATTTGAAAGTCGACGGTAAAGTGGGAAGCCAGACCTGGGGGGTGCTGAAAGACCATTTGAATAAATAGATGGTTCATGATACAACTTTCTTTAACTCTCTTTAACCGTCTTTAACCGACATTAACCTTTATTGTCATCATGCTGAATAAGCGGATTATCCCCTGCCTTGATATTAAAGAAGGCCGAGTCGTAAAGGGCATCAAATTCCTGAGTTTGAAGGATGCCGGTGATCCGGTGGAAGTGGCCCGCTTATACGATGAACAACTGGCGGATGAGCTGGTGTTCCTTGATATAACAGCCAGCCATGAGAACAGGAAGATACTTATCGGCCTGGTTGAGCAGATCGCCAAGAATATTTTTATGCCTTTTACGGTCGGCGGCGGCATACGGGATATCGCGGATATCCGGGATATCTTAAAAGCCGGAGCGGATAAAGTTTCGATAAACACCCAGGCAGTCAAATATCCGGAACTTATCCGGGAGGCCTCTTTGAAGTTCGGCAGCCAGTGTATTGTGGCGGCTATCGACGCTAAAGCAATCGCGGCGGGAGAAGTCAAGGATTACCGCTGGGAAGTATATATAAACGGCGGAAGGACGCCCGCCGGCCTGGACGCGGTCTCTTGGGCGGAAAAAGCCGCTTCTTTGGGCGCGGGGGAAATACTCCTGACCAGTATGAATTATGACGGGACGAAAGAAGGATATGATATGGAATTGACCAGCGCGGTTTGTGAAAGAGTATCTATCCCGGTTATTGCCTCGGGAGGCGCGGGCACATTGGAACATTTTTATGATGTTCTTTCGCGCGCCGGAGCGGACGCCTGTCTGGCCGCTTCGATTTTTCATTATCAGCAGTATACGGTGGGGCAGGTAAAAGAGTATCTTGCGGGCAGAGGGGTCCCGGTTAGATTATTTTAGAACGTTCAACGGAGGAGCTTACAATGGATAAGAATAAATTCAATGTAAAAGATTTGAAATTCGATAAGAACGGCCTGATCCCCGCGATAATCCAGGATTATAAGACAGGAGAGATCTTGATGCTCGCTTATATGAATCAGGAATCCATCCGCCGGACCTTGAAACTGGGGAAGACCTGTTTTTGGTCGCGTTCCCGGAAGGAATACTGGATCAAGGGAGCTACTTCGGGGAATTTTCAGTTTGTCAAATCCCTCGCCTATGATTGTGATATGGATTCGTTGTTGGTAAAGGTCCGGCAGGTAGGGGTTGCCTGCCATACCGGTAACCGGAGTTGTTTTTACAGGAAAATAAAATAGTGCATGTGTGCATGAGTGCATAGGTGCATAAAGTGAAAAAAGTATGTACAAACCTTCGTTAAAAGAATTCCTGAAACTGAGCGAAAATTACAACGTTATCCCGGTTTACAAAGAGATATCCGCGGACCTGGATACGCCGGTTTCCAGTTTTTTAAAGCTGAAGAAAGATGCCTATGTTTTTTTACTTGAGTCCGTGGCGGGCGGTGAGAATGTCGCCCGGTATTCTTTTCTCGGCAGCAGGCCGGAGGTTGTTTTTCAGAGTAAAGGGAGGAATATATCCATTACTTATGACGGGGCTTCGGGTTTGTGCCCGGTTAAATGCCCGAAAGGGGAAAAATTCATACTTCGCTACCCGACTCTTACCGATCCTCTGGATGAACTGAAAAAATTCATGAACCATATTCGGGCGGCTCGTGTTGCGGGCTTGCCCCGTTTTTTCGGCGGATTTGTCGGGTATATGGGATATGATATGGTCAGGTTCTTTGAGAATATCCCGGATAAGAATCCCGACAGCCTGCAGCTTCCCGACGCGGTATTCATGCTGACGGATACGGTTTTGGCTTTTGATCACGTGAACAATACCATTAAGATCATTTCCAATGTGATCCTGCCTCCGGCGTCCAAGGAACTTTCCCGGGATGCTAAAAAAAACGTGTATACCCGGGCGATGATAAAGATCGAAGGTATCCACCGGGATCTCGCTCATCAGGCGGTCTTGAAGGCGAAAAATAAAAAAGAGGTTTACTCCGGCAGAGTGCGGTCGAATTTCAGGAAGGCCGGTTTCTGCTCGATAGTGAAAAAAGCCAAGGAATATATACGTAAAGGCGATATTATTCAGGTTGTCCTTTCCCAGAGATTCAGCGTTAAGACTAAAAAGGACCCCTTTGATATTTACCGGGATCTGCGCCGCCTGAATCCTTCGCCGTACATGTTTTTTCTTAAACTTGATACCGTGACTCTGGTAGGTTCTTCTCCGGAGATCCTGGTGCAGTGCGAACAAGGGATTGCGCGTACCAGGCCGATTGCCGGTACCCGCGCGCGGGGTAAGACCGAGGCACAGGATAAGGTTTTGGAGCAGGAGCTGAAGCGCGATACGAAAGAACGCGCGGAACATCTGATGCTGGTTGATCTGGGAAGGAACGACTTGGGCCGGATAGGCGATCCGGGTAAAGTCACGGTTAACGAGTTTATGGGCGTGGAACGGTATTCGCACGTCATGCATCTGGTCAGTGATGTCACCGCGCAATTATCGAAAAAATTCGATGTTTACGATGTCTTGCGCGCCTGTTTTCCCGCCGGCACGGTGAGCGGGAGCCCGAAAATACGCGCCATGGAGATAATCGACGAATTGGAGAATATCAAGCGCGGCCCCTATGCCGGGGCGGTGGGGTATTTCAGTTTTTCCCATAATATGGATACTTGTATTGCCATTCGGACGGTGGTGATCAAAGATAATACCGCTTACGTACAGGCAGGCGCGGGAATAGTTCTGGATTCAGTCCCGGAAAAAGAGTATAATGAGTCAATCTCGAAGGCCCGAGCCCTCATCGAGGCCATAAAAGCAGTACGCCGGAAAGGCGGCACTCGCCGTTCCTTTTAGGCGGGGTGGGCACAGTTGACAGATGTGGTGTAGGGGGGTGGTTTATAACCGCCTCAAAGCAAATTCACAATTGACAAAAAAAGCAAATCCAAGGAGGAAACAAAAATGGCGGTACGAATACGGTTACGGAGAATAGGGAAAAATCCCAAAAAACGCGTGCATTTCCGGATTACGGTGGCGGACGGCCGCCGGGGCCGGGACAGCAGGATCATCGAGGAGATCGGATTTATCAATCCCGTTTCCAAGGAATACCGGCTGGATAGAGAACGGTACGATTATTGGGTGAGTAAAGGAGCTCAGCCGTCGGAAACGGTAGCCGCTCTCGCGAAAAGGCTCGCAAAAGCCCCCAAGGTAGAAACGGCGCCGGCAGCAGTTAAAACGGCGTAGATATGGTGTGCGGTTTTCGGTTTACGTAAACTTAATATTATAAAAGGAGAAACACATGCCTACACAGCAAGCGGGTTCGTTAATGACACTTTATTCTTTTTTTCCTTTGATTATAATTTTCGTCATCTTTTATTTTCTGCTTATTCGTCCGCAGAAACGGCAGGAGAAAGAGCATCAGAAGATGCTTTCCGCTCTTGCCAAAAATGACGAAGTAGTGACTACGGGCGGAATACACGGAACCATCGTGAATGTGAAGGATAAGAGCGTGGTCGTCAGGGTTGACGATAATGTCAAGCTCGAGGTGGAGAAAAATTGTATAGCCTTTAAAAGTAAAACCGACAAGGTTGCGTGAACGGCTGCCGGGAGCAGCTTTCCGTGACTTCAACGTCAATGGCGGAGTGAACAATGGAAAAGAAACTGGCCTATAAGATATTACTCATCAGCGCGATAATCGGGACATGCGTTTTTTTTACTTTTCCTTTGAACAAGAGGATCAATCTCGGCCTTGATTTGAAAGGCGGGATGCACCTTTTGCTTAAGGTTGATACCGCTGCACTGTCTCCGCAGGCACGGGAGGATGCGGTAGACCGCGCACTGGAGGTCATCAGGAACAGGATAGACCAGTTCGGTGTGCGCGAACCGTCCATTCAGAAGCAGGGGACGGATGAGATCGTGGTTCAGCTCCCTGGTGTAACCGATCGTGAACGCGCGGTTGAACTTATCGGCAAGACCGCCCTTTTGGAATTTAAGCTGGTTTCTTCCGACTCCGAAAAATTAAAACAGGCGTTGGAAGGTAAGGTCCCCGAAGGATTTGAATTGAAATATATCGAGGAAAAGGACCGGGAGCCCGTTCTTCTGGAGCAGAAGACGGTATTGACCGGCGGCGCCCTTACCAACGCGGCCGTGCATTTCAGCTCCAGCGATTTCAATGAACCGCAGGTTTCTATTCAGTTTAACGCCGAAGGGGCGAAAAAATTCGCGGAGATCACCGCCGCCAATGTCGGCAGGCGCCTGGCTATAGTGCTCGACGGCAAGGTTCAGTCCGCTCCCAATATCCGGGAAGCCATTCCTTCCGGCGAGGCGGTGATCAAGGGCCAATTTTCCGTCGAAGAAGCGCAGGATTTGTCTATTATCCTGAGGGTCGGCGCTTTACCGGCCCCTATGTATATCGAAGAAGAGCGGACTATCGGCCCTTTACTGGGGCAGGATTCCATTGCCAGCGGCGTCAAAGCGAGCATTATCGGCTGTGCCCTGGTTTTTATCTTTATGGCCGTATATTATCTTTTTGCGGGTATTATCGCCGATATCGCCCTCGGATTGAACCTGTTGATGATTATGGGAGGATTGGGCATGCTGCCGGTTTTATTCCCGGGAGTTTCGGCGACTCTGACCCTTCCGGGTATTGCCGGTATCGCGCTTTCCTTAGGCATGGCAGTGGACGCCAATGTCCTTATCAACGAACGTATACGGGAAGAACTGTTGGCCGGCAAGACCCTGCGCGCCGCAATAACCAATGGTTACAGCAGGGCATTCAGCGCCATTTTTGATTCCAATCTTACCACCTTGATCGCGGCTTTCCTGCTTTTTCAGTTCGGGACCGGCCCTATCAGAGGGTTCGCGGTGACGTTGACCATAGGCCTTATCGCCAGTATGTTCACCGCCATTGTCGTGTCGCGCACTATTTTCGAAGTTCTGCTTCATTTTAAATTGATTCATTCTCTTCCCATGCTGCGGTTTATCAAGGAGACAAAATTTGATTTTATAGGCAAGAGGAAGATCTGCTACGCGATATCCCTGATTGTTATTGTCTGCGGTTTAGTCGTGTTTTTTAAAAAGGGGAAGCAGTCCTACGGGATAGATTTTTCCGGCGGGCAGCTCCAGGAATACCAGTTTAAAACACCGCCGCCCCTGGATAAACTGCGCGAGATCTTAAAAAGTTTGAATCTTCCGGATGCCAATATCCAGCAGTTTAAAGACCATCCCAATGTTGTGCTCATCAAAACATCGGAAGATAAGAACCGGGTTTTGATCAGTAAATTTAAAGAGGTTTTCCCGGACCAGGATATTCAGATCCTGCGCATCGAACATGTCGGGCCGGTCGCGGGCAAGCATCTCCAGGCAAAGGCGGGATCCGCGCTTATCTGGTCCCTGGCAGGGATCCTTATATACGTGGCGTTCAGGTTTAAACACTTTAATTTCGCGGTGGCCGGCGTGGCCGCGTTAATACACGACGTGCTGGTGTCCTTGGGATTCCTGGCAATGACCAACCGTCAGATAGACCTTTTGAGTGTTACCGCGTTCCTGACCATAGCCGGGTATTCCATTAATGATACCATCGTTATCTACGACCGTGTGCGCGAGAACAGCAAGCTGCTGCGGAAAGCGACCCTGAGGGAGCTCATCAATCTGAGCGTAAACCAGACATTAGGCCGGACTCTGCTTACTTCAGGGGTTACCCTGTTGACGGTTATCGCTTTCCTGGTATTTGGAGGTGAAGTGCTGGGTAATTTTGCGTTCACCCTGGTTGTCGGTTTTATTGCGGGCGTCTATTCTACCGTCTATATAGCTTCGCCGTTAGTTTTGGCAATGAGCCATAAGTTCGAAAAAGCGTAGCAGTCTGCTGAAAAAGCCTCATCTGCTTCGTTGCTGCGCTGCGCTCCGTTGTGCGGCGTATATATATCATACGCCTCCGCCGTCGCTTGCGCGCGCCTCGCATCTGTGGCTTTTTGAGCAGACTGCTAGATATGTTTAAGTCCCTTAAGTTTTATACCGGCTGTCAGGTTGAATTGGATAAAATTCTGGCATCTTTGGTCGAGTTGGGATATAAGAGGCAAGAGAATATTGCGGATGAAGGTGATTTTTCCCGCCGCGGAGAGATCATCGATATTTACCCTTCCACGTTTGAACTCCCCATACGTATTTCGCTGGATTTCGATACGGTCGCTTCCATAAAGACTTTTGTTCCCCGTAGCGGCGAGCTGCTGTGGGAACACCGGATGGTCATTATTCTGCCGGTTCGCAGTTTCCATTCTTTCCGCACCGCGGTTTTCAGCGAAGAGGTTCCGGTATCCAGTTTCGTGGATTTGAGCGTCGGGGATTATGTCGTGCACAATAAGCACGGGATAGGGAAATTCCTCGGCCTGCAGAAGATAAAGGCCCAGAATAAGTCCCGGGACCACCTGGTGATCGAATACGAACGGCAGGAGAAATTATACGTCCCCGTCGACCAGATGAACCTGGTCCAGAAATATGTCGCTTTCAACATCCGCAGGCCGAAGCTGAACCGGCTGGGCACCAAAGAGTGGCTCAGGACAAAGGAACGCGCGAAAAAGGGCATACAGAAGATGGTGTGGGATATCCTTTCCCTGCAGGCAATGCG
Organism: Candidatus Omnitrophota bacterium; assembly: GCA_041653035.1. GTDB lineage: Bacteria > Omnitrophota > Gorgyraeia > Gygaellales > Profunditerraquicolaceae > JAQTZX01. The sequence goes on along the minus strand of JBAZGE010000006.1, from coordinate 23,433 downwards.
CATGAGCATGGAAGGGTTTGCTTTTTCCCCCGATAGTGAGTGGCAAAAACAGTTCGAGTCTACCTTCCCGTACCAGGAAACGCCCGGACAGGTAAAAGCGGTGACAGACGTAAAAACCGACATGGAAAGCCCCAAGTCCATGGACCGCCTGCTGTGCGGGGATGTGGGATATGGAAAGACCGAGGTTGCCATGCGTGCCGCCTTCAAGGCGGTGATGGACGGTAAACAGGTCGCCTATCTTGTTCCTACGACCATCCTGGCCGAACAGCATTACCAAAATTTTTCCTCCCGCCTGGATGATTTTCCGGTCAAGGCCCAGTTTTTGTGCCGTTTCTGGACGGCGGGTGAACAGAAAGCGATCTTGGAGCGTGTGGCCGCCGGGGCCGTGGATATCCTCATCGGGACCCACCGGCTCTTGTCCGATGATGTCGTGTTCAAGAACCTCGGGCTGGTGATCATCGATGAGGAACAGCGTTTCGGGGTGAAGGCGAAGGAGAAGCTCAAGGCTTTACGGTTGACTACCGATGTCCTGACCTTGACCGCGACCCCTATTCCCCGCACGCTGTATATGAGCCTTATGGGGGCGAAAGATCTGTCGGTCATCAACACGCCTCCGGGAAATAGATTGCCTATAAAAACTATTGTGGTAGAATATGACGAAGATGTCATCCGTGATGCCATTCTCAAGGAAGTAAACAGGAACGGGCAGGTTTTTTTTCTTCATAACCGTATTCACGATATCGAGAAGGTCCGCGAGAAATTACGGAAGATCCTGCCGTCTTCGGTGCGGCTGGGCGTCGGGCACGGACAGATGCTTCCCAAGGAACTTGAGAGTGTCATGTCCGGGTTCTTTGAAGGCAGGATCGACGTGCTGCTTTGTACCATGATCATTGAATCGGGTATCGACGTGCCCAACGCCAATACCATTATAGTCGATAACGCGCACACTTTCGGGTTGTCGGATCTGCATCAGCTCCGCGGGAGGGTCGGGAGGTTTGACCGTCCGGCGTACGCCTTTTTTCTGCTCCCCGGGCGTGAGAGTATCGGGACGGACGCGCGCAAGAGGCTGGATGCTTTACAGACATACGCTTATCTGGGATCGGGTTTTAAAATAGCCATGGAGGATCTGGAGATCCGCGGTGCGGGAAATCTGCTGGGTGTCCAACAGCATGGGTTTATTGCCGCGGTGGGGTTTGATCTCTACTGTCGGCTTATACGGGAAACCGTAGGGACGCTAAAAAAGGTGATGGCAGATGGAACAATACAGGATATTGTGCGGTCGTAGGCAGGTCCGGTTGTTAGGCGCATTCTTCGTGTGCGCGCTGTTAACGGGAGTTTTCGCTTCGCGCTGTCTGGCGCGGGATAAAATTGTCGCGGTGGTCAATAACGAGGCGATCACCGAAAAAGACCTTGACGATTTTGTGAATTTCATGCGCGTGGAAATATCCCGGCAGAATTCTTCCGAGCAGGTGGAAGCCAAGATCAGAGAAATACGCAAGGATCTCATGGACCGGCTTATCGAGGACCGGCTCATCCTTCAGGAGGCGAAGAAGAGCGGCATAAAGATCGATCAAAGCAGGGTTACGGCGAGGGTGGATGAGCTCAGAAGGCGCTATCATTCCGACCGTGATTTTCAGGCGGAACTGGCAAAGCAGGGCATGGTGACCGCGGACATAGAGACCAAGATCAGGGAACAGATGCTTATGTTTTATATCGTTGAGCAGAAAGTGCGGTCAAAGATCATGGTCGCCCCGGAGGAGATCACCGGGTTTTACCAGAACAACAAGGAAAAATTCATCATGCCTGAACAGCGGGAAGTGGAATCGTTAAGCACGGATAAAGAGAATGTGATCAAAGACCTTTATAATAAACTGCAGAAAGGCAAGAATATTCAGGAGTTGGCTACAGAGAGTTCTCTGAAGGTGAACACTTTCGTCGCCCGCAAGGGCGAGCTCAGGCCGGATATAGAAGCAATAGTTTTTAAACTGCAGCCGGGGCAGGTGTACGCCCCCGCGAAAATAAAAGATACCTATTATATTTTTAAATTGAGCAATATTATCCCTCCCCGGCAGCAATTGCTTTCCGAGGTTACCGGCGAGATCAATAAATTTCTCTTTGACCGTAAGATGCAGGAACGCCTGAGCGCCTGGCTGGACGAGATCAAAAAGCGGTCGTATATCAAGATTATTCCGAATTAGACTTTCGAAACTCTAAAAAAGCACCTGGTACCAAAAACGGTATCAGCGTGTGTGTTTATGTCTAACGGAGCGCCGTTTTTGATACCAGGTGCAGATTCAACATGTTGAAAAAGGTTGCAAAAGTCAGGATAGGCATTACGATGGGGGACCCTTCGGGGATCGGGCCGGAGATTATTGCCCGGGCATTCCCTGCGGCGCGGCGGTTGGGCGAAATAGTGGTGATCGGGGACGAGGGGGTGTTTAACCGGTTTCCCGTTCATCGTTCACCGTTGACGGGGAAAATTAATTTTATAGATTTAAAAAATGTTAAAGGGAAAGGGTTTAAATTCGGCCGGGTCAAGGCGGAATACGGCAGGGCATCCATTGAGTATCTTGATAAGGCGGTAGATTTGCTTCGCTCCGGGGCGATTGATTGTTTAGTAACCGGGCCCATTTCCAAGGAGTCTATCAACCTGGCAGGGTTTCATTATTCGGGGCACACCGAGTATCTATCTGAGCGCACGAAAGTAAAAGACGTAGTGATGATGCTTTTGAACGATACGGTGCGCTTCAGCCTGGTGACCCGCCATGTGCCTTTACGGGAAGTGAGCGGGAGGATAACCGGGCCGCTCCTGGCCGGGACGGTTGAGGAAACCTTTTTTGCCTTACGGAATATGTTCGGGATCGCCAAGCCGGCAATAGTAGTGTGCGGTTTGAATCCGCATGCCTCGGATAACGGCGTGATCGGAAAAGAAGAGAGCCGTGTCATAAGGCCTGTGCTCAAGCGTCTGCGTTTCAATGGCTGTGTGATCCACGGCCCTGTTTCCGCGGATATCGCCATTGCCCGGGCATGCGCGGGTAAATATGATGCGGTGGTCTGTATGTATCATGACCAGGCGTTAATACCGCTTAAATTGACGGGAGCGGGTTCCGGTGTGAACGTGACGCTGGGCCTGCCGTTTATACGGACATCGCCCCTGCATGGCACCGCGTTTGATATTGCCGGAAAAAATAAGGCCGATCCTTCGTCTCTGATAGCCGCGATCAAACTCGCCGCACAATGCGCACAAAACCAAAAAAGAGCCTAGGCCAGAATTTTTTGTTCGACAAAAACGTCCAGAATAAGATCCTTCGTGCCTGCGCGCTGCGGTCTTCGGATACCGTGTTGGAAATCGGCGCCGGTTACGGGGCCCTGACCGGGCTGATTTCTCAAGAGGCACAGCGGGTTGCCGCCCTGGAGATAGATTCGGACCTCTGCGCGTACCTCCGCGAACATTTTGCCGCTTTTTCAAATATTTCCGTCATCCATCAGGATATCCTGAAGTTTGACCTTCGGAAGCATTTTTCAGATACCGCCTCGTCGGATATCACGGTGATCGGCAATATCCCGTATTACATTACTTCTCCCATTATTGAACATCTCTTTGAGTTCCGGGATATGGTTAAGGTCATGTATCTGACCGTTCAGAAGGAATTCGCGGAACGGATCATTGCCGTTCCCGGTTCCAAGACATACGGTTCGTTCAGTTGTTTTGTGCAGTATCACGCCGTACCCAAGATATTATTCCTGATAAAGAAAAATAGTTTTAAACCCGCGCCTAAGGTTGATTCCTGTTTTATCAGGATCGCGCTCAGGCCCCGTCCGGCGGTTGAGGCCAAGAACGAAGCCTCGTTGTTTACGATCATCCGCAAGGCTTTTAACCAGCGCAGAAAGACGCTCAGGAACAGTTTGTCAGGGGTGGTGCCGGAAAAAAAACTCAGTGAATTTTTCATCTCCCGCGCTCTTGATGCCGACATTCGGCCGGAAGACATGGCGTTGGAAGATTTCGCCGCCTTAGCAAATATGTATGAGCAGGCATTAAAGGGTGAGAAGTGACAAAAGTGAAAAAATCTTTGACAAAAGGCATGATTTAAGCTATATTATTGAGCCAAACGTCTTAACGTATACAGGAGGGTTTTATGGCTAAGAAAACCGTAAAAGATATTGATTTTAAAGGCAAGATGGTCCTTATGCGGGCTGATTTTAACGTTCCGCTGGATGAGAACTTGAATATTACCGATGACACGCGTATAAAAGAGACACTGCCTACCATAAAATATATTTTGGGTAACGGCGCTAAGCGGCTGATTCTGATGAGCCATCTGGGCAGGCCGGATGGAAAAAAAACGGCCAAATACAGCCTGAAGCCGGTGGCCGACCGTTTGAAGAGATTGCTTGATCAACCGGTAAAGTTCCTGGATGATTGTGTCGGGGACAGCGTTAAACAGGGCATTGTGGAATCCATTGAGCGGATTATCCTGCTGGAGAACCTGCGGTTTCATCCCGAAGAAGAGGCGAATGACGCCGCGTTTGCCAAACAGCTTGCTTCTCTGGCGGATGTATTTGTGGATGACGCGTTCGGGACTGCGCATCGCGCCCACGCCTCGACTGCCGGAGTTACTCAATTCCTTGAATCGGCGGCGGGTTTCCTTCTTGAAAAGGAGATCCAGTATCTGGGAAATGCCGTGCAAAATCCCCAGAAGCCGTTTTATGTTATCCTGGGCGGGGCGAAGGTATCGGATAAGATCGGCGTTATTGAAAATCTGCTTCCTAAATGCGACGGGATCATCATCGGCGGGGGAATGGCGTACACCTTTCTGAAAGCGCAGGGAAAATCGATAGGTAATTCCAAGCTGGAAAAAGACAAGATTGATTTAGCCAAGAGCCTGCTGGATAAGGCCGCCGCTTTGAAAAAGAATATTGTTTTACCGGTTGACCATCTGGTAGTAGATGCGGTTGATGTCAATGCTAAAACTGAAGTGGTGGGCGAAAATATCCCGGAAGGGAAGATCGCCGTGGATATCGGTCCGAAAACCGTGAAGCTGTTTCAGGATAAATTGAAGGACGCGCGTACCGTTGTATGGAACGGGCCCCTGGGTATTTTCGAGATGGAGCCGTTCAGCAAGGGCACTAAGGAAATAGCGCTTTTCTTGGGGAAACTGAAACGGGCGGTGACCATCATCGGCGGCGGTGATACCGCCGCGGCAGTGGCCAAGTTTCAGTTGCAGGACCAAATGACGCACATTTCCACCGGCGGCGGAGCCAGTCTCGAATTTCTTGAAGGCAAGGAATTGCCGGGTATTGCGTCATTGTCTAATAGATAGTTCGTGTGTTCTCGTGTTCTTGTGTTCGCGTGAGGGAAGATAGTTCGCGGGTTCTTGTGTTCGTGTGTTCTTGCGTTCGCGTGGGGAAATAGTTCTCGTGTTTGTGTGGGAAGTAGCGATAGAGTGATAATGAGTATTCAGAGATTTGAAGATTTAAATGCGTGGCAAAATGCGAGAGTATTAGTAAATTTTGTTTATGATTTAAGGAAGGATCAGAAAACCAGAGATTTTAATTTGGTTAACCAGATACAAAGAGCAGCCGTTTCCGTTATGGCGAATATCAGTGAGGGATTTGGTAGATTTTCGTTCAAAGATAGCAAGCAGTTTTATACGATAGCAAGAGGTTCTATTGCGGAAGTTCAAAGCCATCTTTATATTTTGCTCGACAGGAAAATGGTTTCCAAAGAAGAGTTTGTGAAAGTTTATGAACAGAGCGTAATTACTAATAAGTTGATAAACGGATTGATAAGGAATGCGAATTGTCGTTTAACACAGGAATACGGTAATTCACAAACACGCGAACTCACGAACCCACGAACACGAGAACTAAACCTATGAGAAAAACAATAGTTGCGGGAAACTGGAAAATGTACAAGACCATAAGCGAGGCTATTGAACTCGCCAACGGTTTAAAAAGGGAATTCTTTGACCTGAGCGTCGATGATATCGAAATTGTGTTATGCCCTCCGTTTACGGCCTTGAGTGAGGTGGCGGAGGTGGTAATCGGCTCCAACATAGGGGTGGGAGCTCAGGATATGTATTGGGAGGCGGAAGGCGCGTATACGGGAGAGATTTCCCCGGTCATGATCAAAGACGCGGGCTGCCGTTATGTGATCATCGGGCATTCCGAGCGAAGGCAGTTTTTTTCGGAGACCAATGAATCGGTGAATAAGAAATTGAAAGCGGCCTTGAAATATGGTTTGACTCCAATCGTTTGCGTGGGAGAAACGCTGGCGGAGCGTGAACGGGGAGATACGTTTAAAGTTTTGGATGACCATGTTAAAAACGGACTGGCGCAGATTTCCAAAGAAGAAATGATTAAGATCGTGATCGCCTATGAGCCGGTGTGGGCAATCGGTACCGGAAAAACCGCTGCCCCGGCACAGGCGCAGGAGGCGCATCACTATATCAGGGATTTGCTCGTCAAGCTGTTCGATAAAGAAACGGCGGAGCAGGTAAGGATACAATATGGCGGCAGCGTCAAACCGGAAAATATCGTTGAATTGATGCGGCAGCCGGATGTGGACGGCGGGCTGGTAGGCGGAGCGAGTTTAAAGGTTGATTTTTTCTCCCCGATCGTCAAGCAGGCCTCCCAAGTTAAGAAACCCCGTTAGGGAACATGCGTTTTTTAACGGAATAAGCCGCCGTGAAATGAAGGCCGGTCAACATCGCGGGTTTTCTCTAACGGGGCAAATAGGAGTCAGGTATGGCAGGATTAGTAGTTGCGATTCACCTTATAGCGTGTCTGGGATTGATCGTTATCGTTCTTGTGCAGCGGGGCAGGGGCGGCGGCCTGGTAGAGAGTTTTTCCGGCCTGGAATCGATGTTTGGCGTGAAGACAAGCGTCTTTCTTACGCGCACAACCACGGTTTTCTCCGTTATATTTTTTATTACCTGTCTTTTGCTGACTTTCTTTTCGGTAAGACAGAGCCGTTCTCTGCTCAGCGGGAAGATCCCCGCGCCGGTTACCGGGACTACTCCTCTTGCGGAACAGGAAAAAGGGGCCGTGGGACCGCAGGCTGTTCCGGCGGCACAGCCTCCGGTTACCCAGCCGGTAGCCGCAGAGGCCCCGAAACTCAGCAAGGAATCCGAGTTTATGAAAGAGACACCGGCGGCGCCTTTAAAGAAAACGGATCCGGTGAAAGGGCTGGTACCGGTGCAGGAAGTGACTCCTCAGGATCTGCAAGGATCGGCTGTGGAAGAGAATAAGGAACAGCCAAAAGCCAAGTAGCATGTTTTTACAGCCGAGAAATCCAATTCAAGGGCTATCAAGTGTATTGATAGCCCTTTTTCTTTGTTCTCTGCCCGCGCGCCAGGCTTGCGCGCAATCCGAGTACGGAGACGCGTTTGTTACCGGATCGATCGCCGATGCCCGGACCCTTATTCCTATTCTTGCCTCGGATGCCGCTTCCAGCGGCATAACCGGTATGATCTTTAACGGCCTGGTTAAATATGACGAAGATATCAAACTTACCGGCGATCTGGCTGAGAACTGGGATATAGAAGAAGGAGGCCTGGTTATAGTTTTTCATTTGAGGAAAAATGTATTCTGGCATGACGGCCATCCGTTTACCGCGCAGGACGTGGAATTTACCTATAAGAAGCTGATCGATCCCGCGGTGAAAACCCCGTACAGCGGTGATTTTGAACGGGTAAGATCGTTTGAGATTATCGACGATTATACGGTGAAGATCACCTATAAAGAGCCGTTCGTCCCGGGGCTGGCAAGCTGGGGTATGGCGATGATGCCGAAACATCTGCTGGAAAAAGAGGATCTTAACCGCACCGTGTTTCAGAGAAAACCCATCGGCACCGGGCCGTACCGTTTTAAGGCCTGGAAGCCGCAGGAAAAGATCGAACTTGGATCTTACGCGCGTTATTTTGAGCACCGGCCGTTCATAGACCGGTACGTTTCCCGGGTCATCCCGGATGAATCGACCATGTTCCTGGAACTGCAGGTACAAGGGCTGGATTCATCGGAACTTACCCCGCTGCAGTTCAAACGGCAGACCGACAAAAAATTTTTTCAGGAAGAGTACCGCAAATTCCGCCTGCCCAGCCATACTTTTGTTTACCTGGGATATAATTTAAGCAGCCCTAAGTTCAAAGATAAACGGGTGCGCCGGGCATTGAATTACGCGGTAAATAAACAGGAAATGATCGATTTGGTTTTGTTGGGATTGGGGCGGGCGACCTCCGGGCCTTTTCTTCCCGAGTCCTGGGCTTATAACAATGAAGTAAAACCCGAGCCGTTTGACAAGGGAAAAGCGTTGTTTTTATTGCGTGAAGCGGGGTGGACGGATACGGACCGGGACGGTTGGCTGGACAAGAACGGCGGGATTTTCGAGTTCACTATTATCACCAACCAGGGAAATGAGGAGCGTATTAAAGCGGCCGAAGTCATCCAGCGCCGCCTTAAGGATGTCGGGATCAAGGTGAAGATCAAGGTCATTGAATGGAGCGTATTCATAACCGAGTATATCAATAAGAGGAAATTTGAGACTGTGCTCCTGGGATGGTCTTTGCCTCTTGAGCCGGATAATTACGATATCTGGCATTCTTCGAAGACCAAAGAAGGGGAATTTAACTTTATCGGGTATAAAAACGAAGAGGTGGATAATCTGCTCCTTGAGGGGCGCCGGAATTTCGATCAGGCAAAAAGGGAGGAGTGTTATCACCGGATACACCGCATTTTGTATGAAGAACAGCCGTATATGTTCCTGTATGTTCCGGACAGTTTATCGGTACTACACCGCCGTTTTGAAGGCGTTAAACCGGCGCCCGTAGGGATCGGATATAACTTTATCGACTGGTGGGTGCCAGTCTCGAAACAAAAGTATAGAATGCAGCAGTAATGGAGCGTTATTTTTGTTCAAGATGTTGAACGGAAGTAACGGCAATAACGAACTAAACGATATTAACCGAACTATCTAAAATGTTACCGTATATTTTTAAACGATTACTCGGTCTTATTCCCATGTTATTTGGCATCGCGACCATCAGCTTTTTTATCATTCACCTTGCTCCCGGCAAGCCGGTCAATCTTCAACAGTCGCTTAACCCGAAAGTTTCCTTGGAAGTCAGGGAAAGACTGGAAAAATTATACGGTTTGGATAAACCCCTGCATATGCAATACCTGGAATGGTTGAAGAAAGTGGCGTGTTTTGATTTCGGCCGTTCCTTCAGCGATGAACGCCCGGTGACCGATAAGATACGTGAGCGTATCCCGGTGACCTTGGCCATAAATATCCTTTCCCTGTTCCTGGTTTTTTTGATCGCGGTTCCCCTCGGGATAAAGAGCGCGCTCAGGCAGGGATCGTTGTTCGACAATTCGCTTACTATTATCCTGTTTTTATTATTCGCCGCTCCCACGTTCTGGCTGGCCTTGCTGATCATGCAATTATTGTGTATTCAATTACGATGGTTCCCTATTTCCGGTATTGTTTCTCTTGATTTCGACTATTTTAATTTTTGGCAGAAGCTGTGGGACTTGGGCAGGCATTTATTCCTGCCGGTAGCGGTTTCAACGCTGGGCAGCCTGGCCGGTATCTCCCGGTATATGCGTTCAAGTATGCTCGAAGTATTGAAACAGCCGTATATTTATGCGGCGCGCGCCAAGGGGGTGCCGGAACAAAAAGTGATCTACAAGCACGCCCTGCGTAACGCGCTTTTGCCTATTGTGACCATTTTGGGTTTTGCCATTCCCGGCTTGCTGGGCGGCAGTGTTATTTTTGAGTCCATATTTGCCCTTCCGGGTATCGGGAGGCTGTTTTATGAGGCGGTAATGATGCGCGATTATCCTTTGATCATGGCGGAAGTGGTTTTAGGCGCGCTCCTGACCATGATCGGCAATCTGATCGCCGATATCAGTTACGCGCTGGTCGATCCGAGGATTAAATGCGGTAAGTCATAAAATGGAGTTAGCAGTCTGATGAAAAAGCCCAATCTGCGGCGTTGCGCGCGTCGTTCCTTTGTGCGGCGTACACATATCGTACGCCTCCGCAGTCACTTCCGCGCGCGCCTTGCATCTTGGACTTTTTGATCAGACTGCCTGTGAGGGTTTTTCAGCAGACTGTTAGTGTAAAGTTTATACGTGTGTAAGTTTGCAAGTAAAAATATTTAATTACACACTGTACACTTGCACACTTAACACTACTTTAAGAGACATGAGAAACTATTATTTAGTCATAGGAATGGGTATAATCGGTATACTGAGTCTTGCCGCGGTATTGGCTCCCTTGATCAGCCCCTATGATCCGTCTCTGATCGACGTGAACAGCCTGCTTATGCCGCCGTCTACGCACCATGTGTTCGGGACGGACAGTTTGGGCCGGGATTTGTTGAGCCGGATGGTGTACGGCGCGCGCATTTCCTTGAGCATCGGTATCATTGCCGTGGGGATCTCCACCATCCTGGGGTTGATCGTGGGGTCGATGGCCGGTTTCTACGGGAAATTCACTGATTCCCTGATTATGCGTTTCACGGATATCATGCTTTGTTTTCCCACGTTTTTTCTCATACTGGCGGTAGTGGCGATACGGGAACCGTCAATTTTCAACATTATGGTTATAATCGGGCTGACCAGTTGGATGGGGCCGGCACGCATAGTCAGGAGTGAAATACTTTCTTTAAAAGAACGGGAGTTTATTCAGGCGGAGAAAGCGTTAGGGGCTTCCGATTTCAGGATCATTTTCCGGCATTTGATCCCCAATGCCCTCGGCCCGGTACTGGTCAATGCCACGCTGGGTATTGCCGGAGCGATCCTGTTGGAATCCGGATTAAGTTTCCTGGGGCTTGGCGTTCAGCCGCCGATCCCCAGTTGGGGCAATATACTCATTGAGTCAAAATCGACCCTGGGAGTCGCCTGGTGGATAACGGTTTTTCCGGGGGCGGCGATCTTGATCACAATCCTGGGATTCAACTTTATCGCCGAAGGGTTGAAGGAACGGTTAGGATAATTTGTTGTGTAGGGGCGAACGGCCGTTCGCCCCTACGTACTGATAATTTTATGAACATGATATGGGAACGGTCGCGACCGTTCCCTACAGAAACACAGATATCGATTATGGAAAATCTTCTCCAGATACAGAATCTTGAAGTCCGGTTCCGCATGCATAAATATGATATTACCGCTGTCAAGGGCGTCTGCCTGGAATTAAAAAAGGACGAGATACTCGTGCTTGCCGGAGAGTCGGGTTCAGGGAAAAGCGTGGCCGCGTTGGCGGTCACCCGCATCTTGCCGTCTAACGCCCGTGTGGTTTTCGGGAAGGTTATCTTCAAGGGCCGGGATCTCTTAAGCTTGGATGAAACATCTTTGGCCGGGGTCCGCGGGAAAGAGATCGCCTACATATTCCAGGAGCCGTCCAGCGCGTTAAATCCCGTATACACAGTCGGCAACCAACTGATCGAACCTTTCATGCTGCATCAGGGGAAGAGTCCGCGGCAGGCCCGCGCCGAGGCAGAGGCCTTGTTATCGCTGGTAAAAATAGGGGATGTAAAACGGGTAATGGATAGTTATCCCCACCAGCTTTCCGGAGGAATGAACCAGCGGGTGTTCATCGCCATGAGCCTGGCCTGTAATCCGCAGATACTCATCGCCGATGAACCGACCACCGCGCTGGATGTGACCATCGAAGCGGAGATTTTGAAACTACTGGTGGAACTGAAAAAGAAGATCGGTTTTTCTCTGTTGTTCATTACACACAATTTTTCCATTGCCCGCAGGATCGCCGACCGGGTATGCGTGATGTATAAAGGTGCGGTGGTCGAGGAAGGCGGGATAGAGAGGATTTTTAATTCCCCGAGGCATTTCCATACCCGGGACTTGATATCCGCGTATGAAAAGATCGGTAAGATCTGAACGAGGATAAATATAGGTAGGGGCGAACGGCCGTTCGCCCCTACGCAAAATATAGGTTTTCTGGTTACGCATTACCGGTATTATTGCGCGAGGGCTGAATATGTTTCTTGAAGTCAAAAACATTACCAAGGATTTCCCGGTGGAACACGGGATGTTCAGGCGTTCGTCGGGCGTGGTGCGGGCGCTGGATAATGTCAGCTTTTCCCTGAATGAGTTCGAAACGCTGGGGATCGTGGGTGAGTCCGGTTCGGGAAAAACCACGCTGGCCAAGATAATCATGAAATTGCTTCCGGCAACCGGCGGAGATGTCCGTTTCGACGCCTCCAGGATCGGTAATTTAAGGAAAGATATTCAGATCATCTTTCAAAATCCGTATAACAGCCTTGATCCGAAAATGCGCATCATTGACGCTCTTGCCGAACCTCTGATCATACACCGGATATGCCCGAAACGGATGATCAGGCAAACGGTGAGCGAGCTTTTAGAGCTGGTTGGGCTGAATGAATCGGCATTGAACCGCCTGCCGCGTGAGTTCTCCGGGGGTGAGCGCCAGCGTATCTGTATCGCGCGCGTTCTGGCCGTCGGACCAAAATGCATTATCCTGGATGAACCTATTTCTTCTCTTGACCTGACCATCCAGGCGAAACTGCTCGATCTGTTCATGGGCCTGAAAAAGAAATTCAACCTTACCTATATATTTATTTCGCACAACCTGGCGGTGGTGAAGAATATAACCGATTTTGTCCTGGTAATGAAGGACGGGCGCGTCGTGGAGCAGGGGAAAACAGGGGATATATTCCGGAATCCCGGCAGAGAGTACACTAAAGTTCTCCTGGCGGCGGCTAAGGGTTGAGGGATAGAAATAAAAAAATATTAAAAAACATTTGACTAAAACAATAAATATGGTATACTTTCTTTCCTATGCAAAGAACCTATACATTAAAGAAAAGTGACGTACAGAAGAAATGGTATCTCGTGGATGCCACGGATGTCGTGCTGGGAAGGCTGGCGGCAAAGGTTGCCGTTATTCTTCGGGGAAAACGCAATCGCGCGTATACCCCGCATGTTGACTGCGGTGATTTTGTTATTGTGACCAATGCTTCCAAGATCAAGGTTACCGGCAGGAAGATGATCCAGAAGAAATACAGCCACTATTCGGGGTATATCGGAGGATTGAAGGTTATCTCTTTGGAAACCATGCTTGCAAAGAGGCCGAAGACCGTGATCAAGCTGGCAGTCCGGCGTATGCTCCCGCGGGGGCCTTTGGCAGACAGGATCATTACAAAATTAAAGGTATACGTTGATGATAAGCATCCGCATGCCGCGCAAAAACCCGAGGTTATAAAATTTTAGACTATGGATGATAAAATAGTTTTTGTCAGTTTGGGAAGACGTAAAGAAGCTGTTGCCAGGATACGGTTATTTCCCGGCACCGGTATCATCATGGTGAATAATCAGCCTGTTGACGTATATTTTACCCGTGAAACCGACCGGATTATTGTCAAACAGCCGTTATTGCTGACCAATACCATGACTAAATTCGATATCACCGGAAATTTACAGGGAGGCGGTATTACCGGCCAGGCCGGAGCCGTACGCCTGGGGATTGCCCGTGCGTTGATATTGTCCGATCCGGAGTTAAAGGATATGCTGAGGAAGCATGGTTTTTTGACCAGAGACCCGCGTGCCAAGGAACGTAAAAAATACGGATTAAAAGGCGCGCGGAAACGCTTCCAGTGGACGAAAAGGTAGGAGAGGCAATTCAAAAAATCCTGTGTATCATAACCCCGCTGATGAGGCGGGGTTTTTTTTGTATTTTTTCAGTACTGTTCCCGACGAGAAAATTCTTGCTATTCTGGAAATTGTCTATATAATAATACTATTGCTTTTGAAAAATACGCATTTTAACAGGAGAGTCAACCATGACAATACGGGTTGGAATCGTCGGTGCTACCGGTTACGCCGGAGAGGCATTGTTTGATATATTGCTGCGCCATCCTTCCGCAGCCATAACCGGGGTATACTCGAGGAATGAAAATCCCCGTCATTTCGCGGAGCTTTTTCCGCGTTTCAAAGGGCGGACCGGCATTATCGGTTCCCGTCTTGACGTTAAGAAGATCATCGGTGATACCGACGTCGTATTTTTGTCTTTGCCGCATACGGTATCCATGGAACTGGTGCCCTCTCTGGTGAAGGCCGGGAAAAAAATTATCGATCTCAGCGCCGATTACCGTTTGCAAAACCCCGTTGTGTACCGGCGGTTTTATAATGTTAAACATACGGATGCCCGGAATGTAAAACAGGCCGTTTACGGCCTGCCGGAGTTATACCGGGCAAAAATAAAGACCGCCGGGCTTATCGCGAATCCCGGCTGTTATCCTACGGCGGCAATACTCGCTTTGTTTCCGCTGCTGGCGCTCGGCGCGGCGGAACACAGCCCGCTTATTATCGACGCCAAATCAGGCGCCAGCGGAGCGGGAAAAAAATTGACCGAAGAGATGATGTTTTCGGAAGTGCACGATGATTTCAGGGCTTATAAAGTCAACTGTCATCAACACGCTCCGGAGATAAACCAGGAACTCACCCGGGTTTCCGGAAAAAAAACGGAAGTGATCTTTGTTCCTCATCTCCTGCCGCTGTCCAGGGGTATCCTTGAGACTATCTATCTGCGTTCATTACCCGGCCGGAAACGCAGTACGGAAAGCCTGGTATCTCTCTATAAAAAATTCTACAAAACCGAACCTTTTGTAAGGATCAAAGATGCCGGAAGTTTTCCCCGGCTGAAAGAAACAGCCGGCACTAATTTTTGTGATATAGGGATACAAGCAGACGGCGCGGATATCATTGTTATTTCCGCGATAGACAATTTGATCAAAGGCGCGGCAGGACAGGCGGTACAGAATTTTAATATTATGCACGGGTTTCCTGAGACGACTGCGTTGTTATAGGGCTATGATGAAGATCATAAAAAAGGCGATACTTCCGAAGGGGTTTAAGGCGAATGGATCGGCAAGCGGGATCAAAAAATCCGGAAAACTCGACCTCGCGCTTATTTATACCGATGTCCCTGCCATTGCCGCCGGTAAATTTACCTGTAATAAGGTACAGGCCGCTCCTCTCAAAGTCAATAAACTTCATTTAAAGAAGAACAAGCTGTTCCGGGCAATACTTGCCAACAGCGGTAATGCTAATTGTTTTACCGGCAGGCAGGGGTTTCCGGATGCCGTTCGAAGCGCGGCTGTGCTTGGCAGGGCGTTGGGCGTGAAAAAAGAGGCTATTCTTGTCGCTTCCACGGGGATTATCGGCAAGCGGCTTCCCATCGGTATGATCGAAAAAGCCGTCCCCGGGTTAGTGCGGGGATTATCCGCGCAGGGAATCGCCAAAGCCCAAAAAGCGATCATGACCACCGATGTTTTCGCCAAAGAGGTAACCGCGGTGTTTGATGCCGGAGGAGTGCCGGTAACGGTATGCGGGATTGCCAAAGGGGCGGGGATGATCGCTCCGCATATGGCGACCATGCTTTGTTTTGTTATGACGGACGCACTCATTTCGCCGGGAGCCCTGCGTACGGCGCTTGACGGGGCGGTGGAGGATTCTTTTAATTGTATTACGGTCGACGGTTGTATGAGCACAAACGATAATGTGATCGTCCTGGCGAACGGCGCCGCCGGAAATCCCTGCATACGCACCGGCTCGCACGGTGCCCCGTTTTTCAAAGCCTTGCGCGCTGTATGCCTTGAGCTTGCGATGATGATGGTTCGGGACGGCGAAGGAGCCACGAAGTTCATACGTATTACCGTCAGGCAGGGCCGGACCGCGAAAGAATCCAGGCAGGTGGCGCTGGCGATAGCCAATTCCAATTTATTCAAGACCGCAGTGTACGGTGAGAACCCGAATTTCGGCAGGATCGTGGCTGCGGCAGGCGCCAGCGGTATCGAGGTGAACGAAGAGGATCTCCGGGTAAAATTAGGGCCGTTAAACCGGCGGGATATAGAAGTAGATGTTTCACTCGGCAGGGGCAGGGCCGGCGCGACGGTTTATACTTCGGATTTGACGCCCGAATATATTAAAATAAACGCAGCGTATAATTAAGTCTGCTGAAAAAGCCTCATCTGCTGCGTTGCTGCGCCGCGCTCCGTTGTGCGGCGTATAAATATCATACGCCTGCGCAGAAGCGCGTACCAAACCGTCTTTATAGGTTTGGGTGCTCCGCCGTCGCTTGCGCGCGCCTTGCATCTGAGGCTTTTTGAGCAGACTGACCGTAATGCAAGTGAATTTGTAGGTTGTTGGGATTCATATAAACTAATTCAAGGAGTATACAAAAATGGAAGAAGCGATCAAGAAGGCGGAAGTGTTGATAGAGGCATTGCCCTATATACGGAAATTCCGGAATAAGTCCGTGGTTATAAAATACGGGGGAAGCATTTTAGGAGAGGAAAAGATCAGGGAAGGCGTGCTTGAGGATATCGTGTTTTTGAACTTCATGGGTTTAAAAACCGTTTTGGTGCACGGCGGCGGCCCGAATATAAGCGACCGCATGCGGCAAACCGGGAAAAAGAGCGAGTTTGTGGACGGCATACGGGTTACCGATGAGGCGACCCTGGAAGTGGTTGAAGAGGAATTACAGAAACTGAATGACCTTATCGTTAAAGAACTTTCTTCCTTAGGAGTGAAAGCCGTGGGGTTGAACGGCAAAGATAACGGTGTCCTCCAGGCGGTAAAGAAAATAGCGGACATAGACCTGGGGCTGGTCGGCCAGATCACGGGAGTCAACGCCAAGGTAATAACCGATGAATTGTCCAAAGATAAAGTCGTGGTTATCCTCCCCATGGGACGGGGGGAAGCCGGCGGTAAAGTCTACAATGTGAACGCGGATGAGTCCGCGGCCAATATTGCCGCCGCTTTGCATGCGGAGAAATTGGTACTGCTTACCAATGTAAAAGGTATAATGCGCAATCCGGAAGACCCCGGGTCTTTTCTTTCCACTCTTACCCGGGAAGAAGCCGTCGGGCTCATAGGAGGTAAAGTTATTCAAACCGGCATGATCCCTAAAGTGAATGCCTGTATCGAGGCTCTTGATAAAGGAGTCAAAAAGACACATATCATCGATGCCTGTCTTTCGCACGCGCTTCTCCTGGAGATATTCACGGATAAGGGGGTAGGAACCGAGATAGTAGAATAAAACGGTATAAATACTATGAACGCAGAAGAGATTTTTCAGAGTTATCGGGATAATGTCCTGAATACCTATACAAAAACGCCCCTGATCATCGTGAAGGGGAAAGGGAGTTATGTATGGGATATACATGGGAAGAAATACCTTGATTTTTTTCCCGGGTGGGGCGTGGGAAGCCTTGGCCATTGCCATCAGAAGGTGGTTTCCGCGATAAAAGACCAGGTTGGGAAGCTGATATTCGTTCCTAATAGTTATTATAATGTGCCGCAGGCCGTTCTTGCGCATGAACTGAGTCGTTTGAGCGGTGCCGCTTTCAAGGCTTTTTTTTGTAATTCCGGGGCCGAGGCCAATGAAGGAGCGATCAAGCTCAGCCGGAAATTCGGGAACGGCCGGTATGAGATTATTACCTTCGAGAATTCATTCCACGGCAGGACCCTGGCCGCGCTATCCGCTACCGGGCAGAAAAAATATCAGCAGGGGTTTGCGCCATTAGTGCAGGCGTTCAAGACGGTAAAGTTCAATGATCTCGAAGCGGTGAAACGCGCGGTCAATGAAAAGACCGTCGCGGTGATGCTCGAGCTTATACAGGGCGAAGGCGGCATTAATATCGCCGGTAAGGAATTTGTCCAGGGTTTGCGCCGGCTGTGCGACGAAAAGAAGTTTTTATTGATTGTTGACGAGGTTCAGACCGGCTTCGGCCGGACCGGGAAGATGTTCGCCTGGCAGGATTTCGGGATAGTCCCGGATGTTTTTACCCTGGCAAAAGCGCTGGGCGGGGGGCTGCCGATAGGCGTGATGATGGTGAAGAACGATTTTTCCGGACTTTTGACCCCGGGGACTCACGCCTCGACCTTCGGCGGCGGACCGGTCGTCTGCCGGGCGGCCCTGGCGGTTTTACGGGCGATACAGAAGGAAAGGCTTTTGTACCATGCCGGGGAGATGGGCCGGTACCTTTACGAAAAATTGAAAGAGTTACAAGAGGGGAATCCCCTGGTGATCGGGATACGCGGTTCAGGTTTGATGTGGGGTGTGCAATTGCAGCGGGAGGGTAAATCCGTTGTCGAGGAATGCCTGAAGCGCGGCTTATTGATCAATTGCACCCATGATACCGTATTGCGGATCATGCCTTCGCTGAAGGTGAGTACGAGCGAGATCAATAAAGCGGTGAAGATATTGAAACGGGCGCTTGAGAAGTGTGTAAGTGTGTAAGTGTAAAGTTTGTAAGTCGGGGGAATGAGAACTATGAAAAAAGACCTTCTTTCAATTAAAGATTTAAGCGAGAAAGAAATAACGGATATTCTTGCCCTGGCCGCCCGGATCAAGAAAAATCCTTTGGAATTCGCGGAGGTTCTCAAGGGGCAGACGCTTGCTTTGATATTCGAGAAGCCTTCGAACCGGACCTATGTTTCATTTCAGGTCGGGATGTTTCAGCTGGGCGGGAATGCCGTTTATCTGGGGCCCGAGCACATTAAATTAGGCGTACGCGAGACCATCCACGACGTGGCCAAGACTTTGAGCCGGTACGCCGGCGGGATCGTCCTGCGGACATTCGGGCACCGGAATGTCCTGGATATGGCCCGGTTCGCTTCGGTGCCGGTGATCAACGGTTTATCCGATCTTTCTCACCCCTGTCAGGCGTTGTCGGATATTTTTACGATACGCGAAAAACTTCCGAAACAGAAGAACATCTCTCTTGCGTACGTGGGGGACGGTAATAATGTGTGCAATTCTTTGCTGTACGCCTGTTCTAAAACCGGGATCAATATGAACGCGGGTGTGCCGGAGGGATATGAGCCGGATAAGGATGTTCTGGCCGGGGCGCAGAAGCTGGCGTCCGCGCAGGGCATCCGGATACGCCTTTTTCACGACCCCCGGGAGGCGGTTGCCGGCGCGGATGTGGTTTATACCGATGTATGGGCAAGCATGGGGCAGGAAGGCGAAGCGGAAGAACGGAAAAAAATATTCAGGGATTTTCAGGTGAACGGGAATTTGATGAAACTGGCGTCGCCGAAAGCGCTGGCTATGCATTGCCTGCCGGCGCACCGGGGAGAGGAAATTACCGATGAAGTTATCGACAGCCGTAATTCCGTGGTTTTCGACCAGGCGGAAAGCCGGCTGCATGTGGAAAAGGCTATTTTAGTCAAGCTGCTTGGAGGAACGAAATGAAAAAGGTTGTATTGGCATACTCGGGGGGTTTGGATACTTCGTGCGCGATAAAATGGTTGAAGGATAAGGGGTATGAGGTTGTTTGTTTTATCGCGGATCTGGGACAGGGTTTGGGGAAAGGCGAGGATTTCGGCGCCATCGAGGAACGCGCGCTTGCCGCCGGGGCGTTAAAAGTTTACATCAAAGACCTCCAGGAGGAGTTCGTAAAGGATTTTATCGTTCCTTCGCTGAAAGCCAATGCCGTTTATGAGGGGAAGTATTTTCTGGCTACCGCTCTGGGAAGGCCCCTGATAGCCAAATACCTGGTGGAGGTTGCCCACAAGGAAAAAGCGCAATGTGTTTCCCACGGCTGTACCGGCAAAGGCAACGACCAGGTACGTTTTGAAGTTACCATCGGTATCCTTGATCCGGCGCTGGAGATCATCGCGCCGCTGCGCTGCTGGGAATTCAAGTCGCGGGAGGAAGAGATCGAGTATGCCATAAAGCACCACATCCCTATTGATGTGACCAAGAAAAAACCGTACAGTATCGACCGTAATATCTGGGGGATCAGTATAGAAGCGGGAATATTGGAAGACCTGGAAAAAGAGCCTCCGGAGGACGCCTATCTGATCACCAAAAGCCCGTCGGGGACGGCCGGCCATCCGAAATATATCGAATTGTATTTTGAAAAAGGGGTTCCCCGGAAACTGGATGGAAAACCGATGCCGGTAAAGGTTTTGATAAATGAATTGAACCGCATCGGCGGCCAATACGGCGTAGGCAGGGCGGATCTGGTAGAGAACAGGCTGGTTGGAATTAAATCCCGCGAGATATATGAAGCCCCGGCAGCGGCGATACTCCATTCCGCGCATAAGGAATTGGAGGCGCTGACCTTGGACCGGGAGACGCTTCATTATAAAGAAATTATTTCGTTGAAATACGCGGAGTTGGTATATTACGGGCTCTGGTATTCTCCGTTAAAGGAGGCTCTTGACGGTTTTGTTGCCGCTACCCAGAAATACGTGGCCGGTTCCGTAAAACTGAAATTATTTAAGGGAAATTGCGTGCCTGTTTCCCGGAAATCCGCGAATTCCCTGTATAAGAAAGAACTGAGCACTTACGGAAAAGAAGATAAATTCAACCAGAAGCTGGCGGAGGGATTTATCAGGCTGTGGGGAATGCCGTATCAGAGATAGTTGTCAGTTATCAGTTGTCAGTTGTCGGATCCAGGTTCTTGGACAACGCGTTTGTTTTTTTATCTGACAACCGACAACTGATAACTAACTAAACCAGAGGTTCCTATGACTAAGAAATTATGGGGCGGCAGGTTCAAAAAAGCGGTAGACCGTGAATTCTTCGAATTCCAGAAATCCATCGGGTATGATTACAAGCTGGCGGAGGAGGATATCTTTCATTCCATGATCCATGTGGCGGTGCTGAAGAAGTCGAATATCCTCAAGCCTTCGGAGGAGAGACGGCTGCTCGCGGCATTGGATGACGTGAACAAGGAAATAAAAGAGGAAATTCGGGGAAATCGCTACCGCCCGGTTGCCGGCGCGGAAGATATCCATACCGACATCCAGAATAGAGTGGAGCGGAAAACCGGAGCGCTGGCCGGGAAATTGCACGCTTTGCGTTCCCGGAACGACCAGATCGTTTTCGACGAGAAATATTATTGCCTTCGTACCTCCCGGGAGATCCGGGAACTGCTTCTTAACTTGCTGGGGAATATCCTTTTCCTCATGAAAAAGTACCCGGAACAGCTTTTTGTCGGGTATACCCATACCCAGCGCGCGCAGGCGATCCTTTTTCGGCATTACCTGGGGGCGTTCTTTCACATGTTCGAACGCGATAATGAAAAGCTTAAACGTTTTCACCAGAATCTTTTCTTATATATAGGAGCGGGAGCTCTGGCCGGAAGTTATTTGAGGCGGGAGGATTATGATAAAGCGATCAAGGAGCTGATCGCCCGGGGATTCGATTTTGAGAAGATCCAGCCCGTGGAGAATTCCCTTGATAACGTGAGCAACCGTGATTTTATCGTTGAATTCCTGAGTATCCTTTCGGTCGTCCAGCTGCATTTATCGCGCCTGGCGGAAGATATGATCATGTATTCGACCCAGGAATTTAATTTTGTCGATCTCCCTGAAGAATTCTGCACCGGCAGCAGCCTTATGCCGCAGAAAAAAAATCCCGATTTCCTGGAATTGGTCAGAGGCAGCACCGGGATGGTCTATGGGAACCTTATGGCCGTATTGACCACTATGAAGGGATTACCGCTCACCTATAACCGGGATATGCAGCTCAATAAAAAACCGTTGTTCTCCAGCGTGGAGATCATACAGGATGAGATCAAGATACTTCCGGAATTCCTTAAAAAACTGAAGCTGAATAACGAAGTTATTGACCGGGCGCTGGAAGCCAAAAGTTTATACGCTACCGAACTGGCGGAATTCCTGGTATGGAATAAACGGGTCCCGTTCAGGGACGCGCACACGCTGGTGGGCAAGCTGATCCGGTACGCCGAGGATAAGGGCGTGAAGATCGAATCATTGTCCGATAAAGAACTGAAGAACTTTTATCCTTCTCTGACGCGGGAAATTATTAAAACAGTCATGAATCCCCGGTACGCGGTCGCGTCCAAGAAGTCGATCTCCCGGAATATTCCCCGAATAAGGAGTTAGAACGCATGCATGATTTCATTTACCGCGGCGGGACATTGTATTGTGAAAAAATAAAAATCGGGGATTTAGCCGAACGGTACGGCACCCCGCTGTACATCTACAGCTATCGCACGCTTACCGGCCATTTCCTGAAATTACAGCGCGCCTTTTCTGATATCCGGCCGCTCATCTGTTATTCGGTCAAGGCGAACTCGAACCTGGCTATCCTGAAGGCGCTGGTTGAACAGGGCGCGGGGCTGGATATCGTCTCGGGGGGAGAGTTGTACCGCGCGTTGAAAGCGGGCTGTCCTCCGGAGAGGATCGTGTATGCCTCGGTAGGGAAAACCGCTCCTGAAATAGAAGAGGCCATTCGCAGGAAGATACTCTTTTTTAACGTGGAGTCCCTGCCGGAATTAGAAACTATAAACCGCATCGCCGGAAAATTGAAATCCGGGATCAAGGTTGCCATACGCATCAATCCCGATGTGGAAGCGAAGACCCATGCTTTTATCACCACCGGGAAGATCACTAATAAATTCGGCATCGATCTTAAGACCGCGTACGATATTTTGATGCTGCGCGGGAGATTCGCGCATGTCGACATCGCCGGCCTGCATATCCATATCGGCTCCCAGATAACCGAGGGCACGCCGTTCGTCGCGGCTATCAGGAAAGTCATCGCGTTTATCGAAGATCTGAAAACGAAAGGGATCGCGCTCGAGTATCTGAATATCGGAGGAGGGCTGGGTATTATTTATTCCAAAGAGACCCCGCAGACCGCCGGCGAATTCGCCGCGAAAGTCCTTCCGGTATTGAAAAAGACCGGTTTAAAGATCATCATGGAGCCGGGGAGATTCATTGTCGGTTCGGCGGGCATCCTGGCGGTAAAAATCCTGTATATAAAAAAGACTCCCCTGAAGAAATTCATTATTACCGACGGCGGCATGAACGACCTGATCCGCCCCGCGCTCTACAGCGCGCATCATGAGATTTTACCTTTACGCGTAACACGCGAACACGCGAACCCGCGAACCCGGAAATTCGACATCGTCGGGCCGATCTGTGAAAGCGGTGATTTTTTTGCCAAAGAACGCACGATGCCGCTGGTGCAGGCAGGGGATTGTCTGGCGGTTATGACCGCGGGCGCCTACGGGTTCAGTATGTCCAGTAATTATAATTCCCGCCCGAGAGCGGCCGAAGTCATGGTTAAAGGTGCGCGCGCGTATCTCATACGCAGGCGTGAGACATATCCTGATCTAACAGCCCGGGAGGTGATACCCGCATATGCTTAAAGAGATCAAGTTTACCAAACTGGTTGCTTCGGGGAATGATTTTGTTCTTGTCTTGGCGCACGAATATTTAGATGTTTCTTTTAAGGCCCTGGCGCGAAAAATATGCGACCGGAAATACGGCGTCGGCGCCGACGGCCTGCTTATTGTGCACCGCCCCCGGAAGCACGATGCCGATGTGCAGATGCGTATTTTCAATTCCGACGGCTCGGAAGCGGAGATGTGCGGGAATGGGGCGCGCTGCGCGGCATTTTGG
>JBAZGE010000005.1:0-51995 GCA_041653035.1 Candidatus Omnitrophota bacterium | reverse complement strand
TTTTTAAGAAAACCCGGCTATGGCGAATTGCAACTCTAATTGCGACAAAATTTGAATTCCTGATCAAAGCCGTTATTTTGTAAATACTCAGCAGCTACCTGTTTGGGCGTCTTATATGCCAGAATCTTCCTTGGATAATCGTTCATCCAATCTTCTATGTCATCAATTTTGGATTCCGTCAAGTCAGCGATATCCGTACCCTTGGGGACAAATCGACGAATCATCCGGTTGTGATTTTCATTCGTGCCGCGCTCCCAAGCACTAAACGAATGCGCGAAGTAGATTGTCGTTCTGCGGCCCTTGTCCAAAACGCTGATTTCTAGCGATCGCCAGTCTAAAAACTCAACACCGTTATCAAAGGTTATTGACTTAAATTTACTTCTGAAGCCATCTCCGTATTTCCGCTCCAGCTCATCAAACGCTGCTTGTATCGCCTTCTGCGAAGCCTGTTCCACCTTCATAATAATTTCTTCGCGGCTCTTTCGCTCGGTCAGCGTGATAAGGCTTGTCTTTGACCCCCGCGGCCCTTTAACCGTATCGCCTTCCCAATGCCCATAATCACGGCGCTTTTCAACCGCCAAAGGCCGTTTCTCTATGCTTCGACACATCCGGTTCGTCCGACTCACTCTGCCCACCGGATGATACTTCCTGCGCTTCTTGTCTCGCTTCTGCCATAGATCATTGTTGCTTATTCCCGAAAATATCCCTTTATCGATATAGTTGTACAGCGTCTTTGTGCAGATCATTCCGCTAAACTTCCGGCCACTGACCTTAATCTCGCCAATAATCGCGTCCGGAGAAAAACGCTCTTCAACTAGCTTCACCCGGATGTATTCTTCCAAATCCTTATCTTTGCCAATCTTCAACGACCGTTCCTTATTCCGCCCTCGCTTCTCATACTCTATTTGACCTACATGTGCTCGATACATCGTTTTCTCGGTCAAATCATACTGTAACCGCATTACTGCCCCACGTTTAATCTCCCGATATATCGTCGCTTTGTTCCGGCGAAGCAATTTTGCAATCTCAACCACTTTTTTTCGGTCTACCAACAATACTTCAATCTTGTACCGTTCTGATTCTTTTAAATGCGCATACCTCTTCTTTATGCTACAATTATCTCGCTTCATAGATCTCCTGTTCTTTGTTTGGCTGATAACTTACAAAGTAACAGTTTTTCTTTGATCTATGAAGCTTTTTTATTACCCTTCTTGTCGCACTTCAGTTTACAATCTTCCAAGAAAACCCGGCTATTTACCTTTACAGCGGTTAATATTTATTTTATAAGTCGAAAACCTGAAAGGGAAAAACGGAGGGTTTTATCTTGCCCAAAACATCAAAACCATATCAATTTTAAGGATCCTAACTTTATTGCCCGGAACAGCCCCCGGCTCAAAAGAATTAATTCCGAGGTCCAAAACAACCACGCAGTTAATAAGAGGTAACTTTTCCTTTTAAGGGATATGCTGATGCCCGGTTGGAAGCACTATCTTCAACCCAGATATGGTAGGTATATACGCCGCGGCTCACGTAAACGCCGGAATCTTTTTTGCCGTTCCAGGGCACCGAATTTGTTCCGGCGGGAAACAGGGAATTAACGATCAATGTCCGTATCGGCTTCGAACCGCTGTAAACCCGGATGGTCACGTAACAGGGTTCGGAGAGTTTAAACGAAATGTTAGTCGGATACCTCCTCGGCCAGAATGGATCCGGGGAATCCTTCAATTTCGAAAGCACGGGAGCGGTTCTATCCACGGTAACGGTACCCGACCGGGATGCGGTACTGCCGCCGGCATCCGCTCCGCTGACTGTATACGCATAGGTACCGTTCCTCACAAAAACTCCGGAGGTATTCTTACCGTCCCAGATTTTGTTCACCTGTGCCCCTTTCCCCTGGAAAGAACGCACGATTAACTTCGCACTATTTTTGATCTTGAGAGTCCAGAGTGCCGTACGGTTGAAACTCCCGCTTATAGCGGTAATATCCTTCCGCGAATCTTTATTGGGACTAAACGGATCCGGGGAATCCTTTACACTGCCGATGGTTAACGGAACATCGGCAACCGCAATGGTGATGTCCTCCCGGTCGCTGCGATGCCCGTCGGTCACGGTAAAGGTAACCTGATACGTGCCGGCCTGAGCATATCCCGGAACCCAGTTAAAAACCTGTTTAACGAAAGAAGCGCCTTGAGGCAAAGACGACGCGGTATACGTAAGAAGGTCATTCTCCTTATCTGTTGCGGTTACGGTAAATGACAACACCTGCCCTTCGGAAACCGAACGGTTACCGACAGGGGTTAAGACCGGCGGCATGTTCCTGACAATATGAACAGGCATGATATTACTGACGCCGTGACCGGTACGGATTGTTACAAATCCGAATATCCTCTTCTCGTCCGCGGGGACATATGCGTGTATGGATGTATCCGACCAGGAGATAACCGGAAGGTCCGTATCCCCGGAGAAAACCACGCCTCCGCTGCCCTGAGTGCAACCGAAGTTCTCCCCGGTAATGACAAAATCAAACCCCGGCAGGCCGATATCAGGAGTGATGTTTTTGATAAAAGGACGGTTCTCTATCCGCGGCAGGAACTTGGCCAGTATCTGAGCCAGCGAAAAGTTGACTTCATGGCGATCGACGGTGCCGTACCGGGAAAATTTATCTTTCAACACCTCAAATGAATCCCCCGGAGAGCCATCCTCCTGTTGGGCGCGGATCTTGGGCAGTTCGGCGTCATAACCGGTATGCGTATATAACGCCCAATTAGAATGTGGGTCATGGGTTTTATAAGACCAGAACGACCAACTCCAGTTCCGGCGGTTAAAATTTGCCAGGTAATACTCCCATATGGCGCGCTGGCCGAAACCGGTGAACTCGCCGATCATTACCGGGACCTGGTATTCCGCCTGTTTGACCTCGGATTCAGCGACCAAGCCGTCTATATACTCCCGATGAGCCTGTATATCATCATCTTTTCCCCACAGGTAATAATGGAATTGATACGCCACATTTTCCCAATCCATAGCCCGGGGATTGGGCAGCGTATCCCAGAACCAAATCCCCTCCATAACCATAAGGTGATTGGCATCGACCTCCCTGATCGCCCGGTAAATACGGTCATAGAAATCCCAGAGAATCTGCGGCGTCGGAGCTCCCATCGGTTCATTCAACAAGTCATATCCCAAGACCGCCGGATCATCTTTATAATGGCAGGCAATTTCCTTCCAAAGTGCCACGGTTTGATCCCGGTAAGACGCTCCCCGGCAGCTATCCTTAAAAAGCTGGTTATAATCGGCCCTGCCGGTATGAAACTCGGTGCTCTGCGCTCCCGGAGCGCCATGCAGGTCTAAGAGCACGTATATGCCGCGTTCAGCGCAGGATCTCACCACCCGGTCTATCCGGTCAAAATCGATTTCTCCGTCGGGTTTGGTTACCCAATTCCCCTGTTCATCCTGTAAAATCCGGTAATAAACCGGAAGTCTTACGAAATTAACCCCCAGTCTCAAAAGATTATCAAAATCTATTTCCTGCAAATAGGAGTCGCGAAACGTATTAAGCAACTCCGCGCATCCCTGTGCTCCGAAGCGGGCGGTAAGCTCATTGCGCAGCGTCCATTCATCTTCAATGTTAGGCGTATCCCCGGCGCCGATACCGGTCATCCATTTTTCGTTCAAAAGGTAATTCCCCAGGTTAACCCCGCGGAGTACGATCTCTTCTCCTGAACCGTCGTCCTCTCTCAAAACTGTTCCTTGCGCGCGGATAAAGCCCCTGCCGGGGTCGTATTCCTGCGCGGCGCTCCATGCCGATTTTTCCGTCCCGTTCACGGCGCGCACCCGGTACCAGATACCCGGTTGAGCATTTAAGCCGTTTTGCGGATACGTTCCGCTGTACTCGGAAGACCAGGGGCCGGATCGTGCGGGCGCGGACTCAACTTCATACCCTCCGGCAAAATCAATATTCGCCCATTCCAATACCCCTTCTTTTAAACGGGCGGAGTCGATCAAAATAACCGGCGGATTATATTCAACAGCATCGGACCAATCGGAATAATAAGCGAGGTTGCTATCATCGGCCAATCCCTCGATCCACTGCATGCGGTACCATGTTCCGGTAAGTTTTTGTACGGGTATATCCGGCTGCCAAAAAGCGTGATCTATTGAAGCCCATGCGGTCTGCCAGGGGCCTTCAGGGCCCGCGCTGCTCTCCTGCAAGGAATAATCCGCATCCGGAACTCTCTGCCATTGTAAATGCCCCTGCGCAAGCGCGGTTTTATCAAATACGGGCGGAGAAACACCTGCCCGGATGTCGTCAATGAAATAGGTACCCGGCCAATAATACTGACATTGCAGTTTATTGATATCGCGCAGATCAAAATCGGCGGATACCGCGCTCAGAGGAACGGTCATCCTGGTCCATGCCCCGTACCGGGCAGCCTGCCCGGCCCAAACTATATCGTTGGTATCATCGGTAAAATGCTTGCCATTATCGTAAAATTGCACCGCCAGGTTATTGTCCATGCCGTTTTCCGGAAGCGCGTAAACCCACAGGGTCAACCGGTCATTAAGCCCGGGTTCCAGATCCACATGCCAGAAAGCCTGTTCGACGCCGGCATCGGTCTTCAAATACCTTTTTTCCTGCGACTGGATACCGGTGCCGGACCAGTTGAACGGGGTCATCAATTTCCAGGAATGAGCGCCTTCAAGAACCGGTTCCCCGGCAGAGGAAAAATCAACGGTATCGTCATCATTCCATTTCCACCCGTATTCAGCCGCGGTTGAACCGGCGCGTTGTTCCGGCTCAAATGACTGATACACCCGGTCACGGCGGAAAGAACCGATATCGTCGAAATAATACGTGCCCGGGCAGTAATTGATGAACTGCACTTTATCCACATCGGCACGGTTAAAATCAGGCGGGAGCTGGCTGTAAAGAATATGTAATTCCGTCCATCGGCCATAAAAAGCGGTTTGCGTGGTCCACACTTCAAAACCGGCGGAATTATAATTTCCGTGGTCAAAAAACTGGACCCCGACATTATTATCGGTACCGTTCTGAGGCAAGGCGTAGATATAGAAAATGAAACGGTCGTTTTTGACGGGATTCAGATCGAAATGCCAGGTATTCACCTGAGAAGGGATACCGGTCCCTCCCCAATTTCCGGAAAAAGACACTTGCCAGGACCACCGATCCCCCTGTACCGGAAAACCTCCGCCGCCGCTTACGCGCAAAACATCGGCGCCGTTAACCCCCCATCCATACAGGTTCAACTGGGTTTCAAAATCCTGGTATCGTAAACCGGCTGATGAAGTGGAAACAAGCAGAAAAATAAAAAAGAGAAAAAACAGGCTGGCTTTTAAAAAGTTTCTCATCGTTTTTTGCGAAATTACGGATAAAGTATAACCTCTAGGGCAACCGGCACCAGCACGCTGAGAAATATAACCTGCGATTTGCGTATCGCCATCACACGCCATAAAGATTTATCATCACATATTCCCTAAAGCCTCGTTTATTAACGGCAATATGCCCTCTAATTCCGTTTTGGATAAACGCCCCAGCTTGGCGAAACGAGGATTCCCTTCGGCATCCTTATTTTCCCGGGAAAGCTGTAATTTCCGCGGGCCGTTATTATACGAATAAACACTGACCACTATTTTCCCGGTTTCGATCTCGAAGTCCTTTGTAAATAGCTGCTGATCCAGACTGCTGTCGTACGGCATAATATCCTCCTTTTACTGGGTTCAATCCTGTTCTCTTACAGAAGCGCGTAATGCTTTTTTTTGAGAATGACGGCGTTTCCCTTCCAATATCCTCAATTTAAGCGCTCGTGGTTTTTTACGGTTCTGCCGTTTAACCTTCTCAATACGCCCCCTCTCTCTTTCAGCGTTCCTTCGTATCAACCGCGCTATCTTTTCTGCCAGGATCTGCCTGGCCCGATACCGGTTCAGCAGCTGCGAACGCGACTCCCGGCATTTAACCTCTATTCCCGTGGGAATATGTTTCAAATACACACAGGTGGAAGTTTTATTGACTTTCTGGCCTCCCGGCCCCGATGAACGGACAAAACGCTCTTCGAGATCTCTTTCACGGATATCGTTCATATGTTTATTATAAACCAAAAACGGGAAATTGCAAATAGGCGAATGATTTCGGTTCGCTTGCGTGAAAACGGGCCTCGCAGGAACAAGGGGCATCAAAAAGTATCTTGTCAAAATACGCAAGGAATGAGAGTTTTATTTCTGTCCATATCCATACCGGCGGCGCCCCCTTATTTTCTCTCCGGGTCTTTATGCGCGGCCAGATATAAACTGTCGCTTTGCTCCCGGGTGATCTTCGTTTTTTTTCCGTTCCGGATATCCTCGATCACAAAATAATTTTCCGTTTTCTTCCGGGTATCGATACTGGTATAAGCGACCTTTTTATCAACGGTGAAAAAAGGATCCAGGTTCACCTGCGCGGCGCCGCCATCCCAGCTCAGACGTTTCTGCGTCCCCGAATGATCATCCGCATCCGCGATGAATATCTCGGATTTAAGGTTTTTATTTCCAATGTTCGCCGCGAAGACAACGCGTTGCGCGCCGTTTTCACGGTCCGGAGACAGATACGGAGGAGAATCCGGGAGGCGCCCGCTTTTTAAAAGATCCACTTTCCGGTAATCGACCTCATCACACTGAGCGAAATCACGTTTATCCGGATCTTTACATTCCTGACAGTATCGGGGGTTTTCCGTACTGCAGGAAAGATTGGCTGTTTCCTGACGATAGGCGGTGCGGTTCTGCGCGAAAGACAAAACTGAAAAAACGGTCAAAGCCGTTATCAGCGCGAGTAAGAACTTCGGAGTAAACCCCGTTAGAGAACTTTGTCCTCTAACGGTTTTCGCTGACGGTGGCATTAAACCACCGTCAGCATAGAAATCGGCATACCACCGACTAAAGTCGGTGGCTTTCTCTAACGGGGTAAACCTGTTTCTGTTCTTATGCATACGCCCTCCCCTGCTAAAATAAAGAGATATTTTCCAGTATCATCATAGTCACAAAACCGATAATAATCCCTACGGTCGCTTCGCGGGCATACCCGCGGGCGTGCGTTTCAGGGATCATTTCATTGACGATAACAAAAAGCATTGCCCCGGCGGCAAACGCCAAGCCGTACGGAAGAAACCCGGAAGCTGCGGTAACCACGGAAATCCCCAAAAATCCGCCTATGGGTTCTACAAAGGCGGTCCCCGAAGCTATCAAAAAAGAACGCAGCCGGGAAACATTGTTCCGTAACAACGGGAACGCCACGCAGATCCCCTCAAAGATATTCTGGATCCCTATTCCGACAGCAAGAAGGATCCCCGCTTTTATGTTCCCCTGTCCAAACCCGACTCCCACGGACAACCCTTCGGGAAAATTATGAATGGTAATGGCGAATATGAAGAGCCATATCCGTTTCAGATGGGTGGCCGGCCCTTTAATGCCGGTGACTTGATGGATATGCGGGACGAATCTTTCAGAGAGAATGATAAAACCCGCTCCCAGCAGAACGCCGAACGCCGTTTTCCAAACGCCCCCGGTTTTAATCGCGGGAAGAATCAGGCCGAACAGCGTGGCCGCAAGCATGACACCGGCGGAAACCCCCAAAGAAGCATCCATGACCCTGTCGGATATACGCCGGTATAAGAAAACGGTGAAGGCGCCTACGACCGTAGCCAAGCCCGCCGCCAAGCTGGCCAACGTACCAATGAGAATTACTTGCACAAAAAATCCTCTCTGCTGAATTATTACAAGCTTATATCATCATCCAGCCCGAAAAAATTATGGGCAGTGTGAAGACATGGCCCCCCCGGCTTTAGCCGGCGGCCTACCGATTTTTATGCTGACGGCGGTTTAATGCTGCCGTCAGCGAAAATCGTTAGAGGACAAAGTTCTCTAACGGGGTTTACAAGGTATCCCTTATGCTATAGACGCAGCCGCAATAATTCTGCCGGTATATATTATGGAGCTTTGAAAAAGCGGAGGCCTTTTTAAATCCATCCTGTTTCTTGAAATCATAGGGCAAAAAAGCATCCTGCGCAATTGACCGTCCTATCTGACTGATCACTTCACAATTTTTATGCGGGCTTATGGAAAGAGTGCTCGCAATATATGAAAAACCCAATTCTCCGGCTTTCGTATATGTTCCTTCCAGGCGCAGCCTGAAACATTCGGAACAGCGTTTCCCGCCTTCAGGCTCCGACTCCAGCCCCGTTGTTCTTTCCACCCATCTCTCTTGATCATAAGCCCCAATAACCATCTCGATATCCAATAGACTGCCCACAACGTGTGCCGCTTCCAAGCGTTTCCGATACTCACTCTCCGGATGTATGTTGGGATTATAAAAGAATCCGGTAACCGAATAACCGTCATCAAGCAGCCTCTGTATGGCGCCGCTTGAACAAATCCCACAGCAAATATGCAGAAGAACTCCAGCCATGTGAAGACCTTTCCCAATAGCCTATATTTTAACTTCCCTTGCCTGTCCCGAAACGGAAAAACGGTTCCCGCCAAGATGATAAATCAGTTTTATCTTATCGACATTCCAGGTATCCGTGAACAAACTCTCTTCCGCTTCCGCGTATATCACTTCTCCGGCGAATAAAACATGATCGCCGAATTCTTTCACGCCGCGGACATAACATTCAATATACCCGGGACATTCCCCGATAACAGGCGTTTTGACCAGATGCTTAGCCTTAACCGGCGTCAACCCCGCTTCCGGGAATTTTTCACGCTCCCTGCCGGATATACTCCCGCAGAAAACCGTTTTTTCTAAAAGCTGTTCATCGGGGATATTAATGATAAACTCCCCGGATTTTTGTATGAATTCACGGGATAAATGCGATTTTGCAACGCTTATACCCACCAGCGGCGGTTTCCGGCACAGCGGAGAATGCCAGGCGATCGTTACAATGTTGGCCTTCTCCTTATACGCGGAGGTCACCAAGATAAGGTTCCCGCTGCCGATAAGACGAGTAGATTTTTCTTTAGGCACTTCAACTTTCATATTTCTCAACCTTTCAACTCAAGCACCAATGCACCTATGAACTCATGCACCCATGCACTCATGCACTAAGACACAAGCACATCCCGTCCTCCGCCGCAACCACTTCAATCTTAATCTTCCGGCTCAACTCTTTCGCCAGTACGCGCGGGTTTGACCGCAGCATGCTCATTCCAAAATGAGTAAGGATCGCCTTTTTAGGTTTTATCCTGCGTATCAGGGTTTCCGCTTCCGAAAAACTCAAGTGTGCTATTTCCGGCCGCGGCTTGATAAATACCACGCCGATTATCAAAATGTCCACGTTCCCGTAGAAATCCGGTAATTCATCAAAATACCTTGTATCGCTCACCAATCCGACGCGGGTACCTCCGATCCGGAATTTCAGGCCGTACGTTTCAGCGGGATGAATGTGCTTCATAGAGGTCTGAAACTCAAAATTGCCGGTTTTATATGACTGACGACCGGAGATAACCTTAATATGCTCCGGGAATCCACGCACGTATCTAAAGATCACCGGATCTTCCTCTAACGCATCAGCCGGGCAGAAAACAACACCCCTTTTTTTGAATCCCCCTTCGGTCATAGCTTCGATCATCACATTGATATCGCCGCTATGGTCAAGATGCCGATGCGTCAGGATGATCGCGTCCAATCCGGCAGGATCGAGTTTAGGCTTACTGCGCGCGCAGCGAACCAGGCATCCCGGGCCGGGATCGATAAGCACCTGCGTCCCTTTGCAGCTAACCCACAGCCCGCCGGAAGCGCGCAATTGCCTGATCATCACGAACCGCGCGCCGGCGGTGCCCAGGAATTTAATATAATCAACCACGGGATGAATTGTCTTTTCTTTTGTTTTTTTCAAGCCATAGTTTCCGTAATTCTTCATTGATTATTTCTCTCTGACTGTAGTTCAAATCAACACTTTCGGAATCATCGCCGTGTTTCCCGGGTTTTGTCCCTTTAACAGCCAGGAATTCCTCCACTCCCATAACCCGGGCTCCCGCGGAACGCGCGAAAAAACGGATCTCCCGGTCATCGGATACCACAACCATGGCATTAGGATTCCCGGAAGACTCAACAATCATCTTTATCTTTTCGTCCGCGCTTATCGCGCGGCTATACACAACCGTGATCACGGCGTCTTCTTTTTCCGCCGTATTTGCCTCGGGATGCCCGTCAAAAACCACGGTAATTCGGTTCCGTGCGCTCCCTCCCAATCGGTCGCGATTCAACCGGAAAACCAATGAGCTGCGTTCATCTCCCGATTTTTTAGCGGAAACAAACGCCCGGTGGCGGACAACGTTATACCCGTCAATAACATAGTGTAACGACATATGGCTATTTTCGTTCCCGCGCCAGGGATACATAAACAAGGCCGGCCGCGGCGCTGTACAGAACTATAAAAACGAAACTAAGAAGCGACATGGCGAACGCGGCATCCCGGGCTATCCCTATTTTTGCGAAGAAAAAAACAACCGCCGCATCCCTGACCCCGAGGCCGCCTATCGAAATAGGCACCAGTGATATCGCCCCGATAATCGGCATTACTATCAAGAACTGTACGATCCCTCCCGGAAGCCCCATTGCCCGCGCCATTATATAAAAAACCACCGGGGTGACGGATTGGATTAAAACAGAGAGCACTATATTACCCAGGATGAGATTCCTGTGTTTCTTAAAATTATGCAGGTGCTCATGTACCCCGGCAAGGGCCTCTTTAATTTTTCCGGCGTCCGGATTTTTAAGAAATCCGCTGATTTTTCCGTACAGGAACGAATTAAATAAAATAAAAAGGATAGCCGCCAGGGCCGTAACCATAATAATGAGCGAAGACAGGACAACTCTATCCTCGAGAAGACGCCAGCCGAAAACCGAGGCGCTGAACGCGAGTATCATCAGCCCGGCAAAACCGCTTAAACGGTCCATGATCACGGTAGCCACTACCTCACGGGGCTTGCGTGTATTGACGGAAAGATCGATACTGCGCACCAGATCCCCGCCGATGCTGGTAGGCAAAAACAGGTTAAAAACAGTCCCGCCGGTAAAAGCGGTAATGAGCTTCCTGTCCGGAGGACGGATCTTAACTACGGTAAAAAGCTCTCTCCAGCGCACAAAAGCCAGAATATAATTCAAAGAAAACACCCCGCAGGCCAGCGCGAGCAGAGAAAAACGGGCCTCTTTGACGGCAGAAACCAGATTCCGCAGGTCGACCATACGAAACAAAAAAATCAGCATGGCAATACTGATGCTGATCCGAAGAAAAACCGCTAAAAATTTTTTGAAGTCTCTCACTCTGTCTAACGGCTAAAATTGGCTCAAAACTGCACCGGGTACTGCTTACGCTTTTGGTTTTAGTACCAGGTGCGCTTTTAAAGATCCTTTCCCGTCAACCTCCGGTAAGCCTCCAGGTATTTCTGCGTGGTCTTCTCTATGATATCATCCGGAAGAGAAGGCCCGGGAGGAGTTTTATCCCAATCCAGGGTTTCCAGGTAATCTCTCACAAATTGCTTGTCAAAACTCGGCATGCCCTTTCCCGGCTGATAAGCATCCGCCGGCCAAAAACGCGAAGAATCAGGAGTAAGGGCCTCATCGATCAGGATAATCTCATCCTTATACATTCCGAATTCAAACTTGGTATCGGCGATAATGATCCCTTTCAACCGGGCGTAATCCGCGGCTTTTTTATAAACGGAAAGACTGCTTTCTTTAAGGCGATTGGCAGTTCTCCCGCCGTACCGCTTTATGACGTATGACTCATCAACATTGATATCATGCCCGGCATCTTCTTTGGTAGAGGGGGTAAATATCGGCTCCGCTAACTTATCCGCCCCCTTCAAATCCTTCGGCAAGGGAACGCCGCATATCGACTGTTTCATTTTGTATTCTTTCCAGGCTGAACCGGCGATATATCCTCTGACCACGCATTCGACCGCCAACGGTTGAGTTTTCAACACCAGCATTGAGCGCCCCCGCAGGATCGAATCATATTTCCTGGCCTCCGGTGGATAGTCGGCAACGTCGCAACTGATCATATGATGCGGAATCAGGTCTTTCACGAATTCAAACCAGAAAGCGGATATCCGGGTAAGGACTTCGCCTTTACGCGGGATACCGGAAGGCAAAACCAC
Source organism: Candidatus Omnitrophota bacterium (assembly GCA_041653035.1). Lineage (GTDB taxonomy): Bacteria > Omnitrophota > Gorgyraeia > Gygaellales > Profunditerraquicolaceae > JAQTZX01. The sequence goes on along the minus strand of JBAZGE010000005.1, from coordinate 39,845 downwards.
GTCAAAACAGGATATCCGGTCGGTAGAAACGATAAGAAGCTTATCGCCAAAGTCATACACATCGCGCACCTTGCCGCGTTTAAAAAGCTTGAGATCCTTAAAATCGGCCCGGAGTATCACTGCATTCGTATTCATAACCCGTCCTGTTAATTTTTCAGCCTGTTTTTAAGCGCTTCAAATTCGTCCCATAACTCATCCGGCAGGTCATTTTTGAACTGCTTGAAGAACGCCTCGACACCGGCTAATTCATGTTCCCAATCCTTGCGGTGTATTTCCAGAAGTTTTTTCAATGTACCTTCGGGAAGATTCAGTCCGGTCATGTCGATATCGGCAATCCGCGGCACATATCCTATGGGAGTTTTTTCCGCCTCTACGCTGTTCGTGCAGCGGTCAAGGATCCACTCCAAAACCCTCAAGTTTTCAGTATACCCCGGCCAGAGAAATTTCCCGTTCTCATCGGTCCTGAACCAATTGACATGAAACACTTTCGGGGGGACGCTCATAATCTTCCCCATCCTCAGCCAGTGGCGGAAATATTCCGCCATGGTATATCCGCAAAAAGGAAGCATGGCCATGGGATCACGGCGCACCTCTCCCTGTTTACCGTACTGCGCGGCGGTCCGTTCGGAAGCCATGGTCGCACCCACAAACACGCCGTGCTGCCAGTTAAAAGACTCATACACAAGCGGAGCCAGATGCTGCCTGCGTCCGCCGAAGATGATCGCTGAAATAGGCACGCCGTGGTGCTGATCCAATCTAAACGACGCGGAAGGGCATTGGGAAATAGGGGTAGTAAACCGGCTGTTCGGATGCGCGCCGAGTATACGGTTCCCCTTTTCATCAACCATATCGGACTTCCACGGCTTCCCCTGCCAATCAATACCGCGGGGAGGAACCTCCCCATCCGCCTGTTCCCACCATACCGTGCCGTCCGGTTTCAAAAGCACATTGGTAAAAATCGTGTTCTTCTTAATCGTTTCTACCATGTTCCGGTTGGATTTGGAATTAGTGCCGGGAGCAACCCCGAAAAACCCGGTCTCCGGGTTTATCGCCCACAAAGATCCGTCGGTATCCACGCGCATCCAGGCTATGTCGTCCCCAACCGTCCAGATACGATACCCTTTACGCCGTAAACCTTCCGGAGGGATCAACATCGCCAGATTGGTCTTGCCGCAGGCGCTGGGAAAAGCCGCCGCCACATACTGTATCCTGCCGTTCGGCCTCTCGACACCAAGTACCAGCATATGTTCCGCCAGCCATTTTTCTTTCCGGGCGATAAAACTGGCGATGCGCAGGCCCAGGCATTTTTTTCCCAGGAGCACGTTCCCGCCGTACCCCGACCCCACGCTCCAGATGGTGTTATCCTCGGGGAAATGCAGTATCAGCCTCTTATTTATATCCACATCCGCCAAAGAATGAAGGCACATGGTAAAATCCTCATGGGTCAGTTCGAGATGTTTCAACACCGGGTTTCCCACCCGGCACATGATGAGCATATTCAAAACCACATACCGGGAATCGGTTAATTCCACCCCTATCTTGCTGAAACGCGAACCCACCGGCCCCATGGAAAAAGGAAGGACATACATCGTCCTGCCCTTCATCGCCCCTTTTAAAAAACCCCGCGCCTTCCGGTACGCGGACGAAGGGGACATCCAGTTGTTCGTCGGGCCGGCATCCTGCTTCTTCCTGGTACAGATATAGGTAAGATGTTCGGTGCGCGCGACGTCATTGGGATTGGTGCGGTGCAAAAAACAGCCGGGAAGCTTATCCGGATTCAAAGGAATAAGCTCTCCGGAACTCACGCATTCCTTTTCCAGGCGTTCCTTCTGTTCCGGGGAACCGTCAATAAGGACAATATCGTCCGGTTCGCACATACGGGCCATTTTAACGATCCATTCTTTCAGATTTTTGTTCCGTGAATTGAATTTGTATGTCTTATGCATAGTTACGCACGTATTTATGCGCGGAATCGGCGGCGATCGCCCCTTCCCCGCAGGCGCTGATGACCTGGTACAAGCTCCTCTTACGGCAGTCCCCGCAGGCGAATATACCTTCTTTTGAAGCGCCCATATTCTGCTCGGTTATGATAAAACCTGCGGCATCTTTTTCCAGTTTATCTTTTACAAATCCGGTGTTCGGCTCGATCCCCACAAAAATAAAAACGCCGTTGCATTGTTTCTCAAAACGTACATTCTTGAACACATCTTTTATCTTAATGCCGGATACCCGGTCCCGGCCGAATATCTCCTCAACCGTACAGCCGAGAATAAATTCTATTTTAGGATTATTACGCGCTTTTTCCATCATGATCTCGGAAGCGCGAAACCCTTCCCGGCGGTGTATAACGCTCACCTTGCTCGCGTATTCGGTAAGAAAAAGAGCTTCTTCTATCGCCCGGTCGCCACCCCCTACCACAACCAACTCCTTATTCCTGAATAAGGGGCCGTCACAAGTCCCGCAATACGACACACCCCGCCCGGTCAAAAGTTCCTCCCCGGGTACTGCAAGGCGCTTTGGCTGCGCGCCGCTGGCAATGATCACGCTCTTTGCCTCATAGACGGCCTCATTGGTCTTAACCGAAAATCCCAGAGAATTCGCCTTGCCGCCCGTATCCAGTTCCACAACTTCCTGTGATTCGATCTTAACCCCGACCTCCTCCACCTGCCGTGTCATCCGTTCCATTAATTCAGCGGTTGAAATCCCGCCGGGGAAACCGGGAAAATTCTCTATGGAAGGAGACATAAGGATCTGCCCTCCCGCGGTAATTTTCTCTAAAACCAGGGTATTCAACCGGTACCTTCCCGCGTATAAAGCCGCGGTCAATCCTCCCGGCCCGGCTCCGACAATGATACAATCATACATTTTTACCTCAACTGGAAGAAATTTTCAGTTATATTTTTTTAATCTTTTTTTTTAAAAGCATCTTCTTAAAAAAGGACGCATAGTCTATGATCAATTTCCCTTCAAGGTGGTCGATCTCATGCTGAAAAACAACAGCAAGCAGGTTCTGCGCTTCAATAGTAAGAGGCAGCGCATCCTCATCCAAAGCCTGCACGATGATTTTTTTCGCCCTTTTAACCTTTACCGAAACCCCGGGGACGCTCAAACATCCTTCTTCCAGAGCCTGCCGCCCCTCTTTTTTAACGATCTTAGGGTTGATCAATTTATAGAGGCCGGTGCCGGCATCTATAACGATCAACGCTTCATCATTCCCGACCTGGGGAGCGGCAAGTCCTACGCCGCCCGCGGCATACATGGTCCTGGCCATTTTGCTTAACAACTGACGGTGCCCGGCAGTGATCTGTTTTACTTTTTTGGCTTTTTTCCTGAGAACCGGATCTCCCAGTGTCCGAATATTCAATTCCATATTATTCATTTTTTTCGTTTAATACGGTTACGCTCATCAACCACGATGATCCGGGGCTTGATGGCCTCGGCGTCTTTACCATCCAGAAGGGCATACGCCACAATAATGATCTCGTCTCCCACGCATGCGCCCCGGGCGGCGGCGCCGTTCAGACAGATCACCCCTGAATTCTTCTTACCGGCAATAGCGTAAGTTTCTAAGCGTATCCCGTTGTTCAAATTAAATACCTCGACCTTCTCCCCCGGCAGTATATCCGTCGTTTCCATAAGAGCGCTGTCTATCGTGATACTTCCCTCGTAATAAAGATTCGCCTCAGTCACGCGCGCCCGGTGGATCTTGGATTTCAACATTGTCCTGAACATGTACCCTCTTCCTATTTTTGTTGTAACGCGTTAATAATCTCCTGCGCGAACGGCAGCGCGGAAAAAGGGCCGTTCCCGGTAATGATATTGCCGTCTCTGACAACCCGTTCCCCGGTATACCTGGCCCCGTATACCTGCAATTCCATCCCGTCGGTCGACCAAACCGTGGCCTTTTTCCCTTTTAAGACACCGGCTTTAGCAAGGATCACCGGCGCGATACAGATCGCCGCCAGGATCTTGCCGGATTTTACCGTATCCTGAGCGATCTTGTGCGCGGCTGGATCATCGAAATATTGGGAGGCGCCTCCTCCTCCGACAAAAACAATCGCGTCATAATCACTTACCACTACGCCGCTGAGGGACAGATCAGGTTTCACTTTACCTCCCAACAGCCCTTTTGCTTCCCCGGGAGATCCCGCAGCGACTTTGACCGTAAACCCCGCTTTCTCGAACATCTCCTTCGGCTGGAATAATTCTTCATCACGAAAACTCTTGTCGGCAACGATCATGAGTATGGTTTTCATATCTCCTCCCCCGCCTTGGGCCAAAACCCCGGGCGCCATAAACGCAGAACTCAAAAAGCAGAAACACACCACCATCCGCAGGACTATCTGTATTGCCCTATCCATCCCCACCTCCCCGCAGCCGTTTATTTCCGATTTTTTATATTTTTCACTTACGCCCTAATCGCCGTGACCGCCGCACAATCCACAACATCATCGGCGGAACATCCCCGCGACAGATCGCTTCCCGGCCGTTTTAATCCCAACAATAACGGCCCCAAGGCGCGCGCGTTAGCCAGCCGTTCAACGATCTTATACGCTATATTTCCCGCTTCCAGATTGGGAAAAATCAAAACATTAGCTTTTCCATCAAGGATACTGACCGGTTTTTTGATCCTGGCAACTTCCGGGACTATAGCCGCATCGACCTGCAGTTCTCCGTCCACTAACAAACCGGGAGCCATTTCTTTCACCAAGCCGACTGCTTCGGTAATCTTATCGATAGACCTGCCCTTGGCCGAACCATGGGTTGAATAACTCAAGAGGCCGACCCGGGGCTCAACCCCCAATACCGTACGCATTAAATCGGCCGCGGTTATCGCGATACAAGCAAGCTGGCGGGAATTAGGATCGGGAATAACCCCGCAATCCGCAAAAACAAACGTCCCTTCCTCGCCGTACCTGCTGTCGGGAACAACCATAATAAAACAGCTTGAGGCGATCCGGAGGTTTTCCTCAACCCCGATACAATGAATAGAAGCCCTGGCGACATCCGCGGTAGTGTGGCTGGCGCCGGCTACCATACCGTCCACTTTACCTTCGCGCACCATCATTGCCGCGTAAAAAAGGGTGTCTTCGAACAATTTCCGCACATCCGCGATTTCCGTCCCCTTACCTTTGCGCATTTCATAATATTCCCGGATATACCGTTCTTTTGTCTGCGGTTCCATCATTTCTTTAGTCAGCAGGACTGCCTTCGCTATCTTCTCGGCTTCAATGATCTTCGCCGCCGCAGCAACGCGGGCATCGTCATATTCAGGGAGAACGATTGTTTTTTGCGCGAAACGGGCTTTTTCACGAATAGCCTTAATCGTATCCATATTATATTCCTTTCATTATACCGTCTAAATCCACGTTATCCTTGATCATTTTTACCACGGTCTGGATCTTAAGTTTATCCTGCGGCCTGATCTTAACGGTCAAGTCATGAACTACGGACACTACTTTGTAGGTATCATCCCGGGCAAGCAATACCGGGATATTCATATCATCCAGTAAATGAACTATCGAGCGTGCAGGCAGGATCCCGCCGGTAAGGATAATACCGGAAACTTTCAGTTTCCTTCCTCCTTTTCCCTGCCAACAGCCCAGCGCGGCCATAATGATATCCTCCCGGTCGCCGGGAGTTATCAACAAGCTGTCTTTTACGATATATCTGATGGCATCGTGCGGTTCCATTGCCCCGACAATGACGCGGGCAATGGAATTTTCAAGATAACCCCGCCCGCATAAAACACTAAAATCAGTTTCTTCCAGTATCTGCCGGGGGGTCGCGGATGAAAGAACGGGATTATACGGGATAACCCCCAATAAACGAATGCCTTTTCTCTTCAGCCCCCGTTCCACCAGGGGTTTAATTTTGTCGAGCTTCTCCGGGATGACCTTATTGACAATGACTCCCAAAACTTCCACCCCTTCTTTCTCAAAAAGGGCTTTGTTTAAAACAACCTCATCGATAGGCCTGCCGATCCCTCCGGAAGAAATAATGATGACTTTCGCCCCCAAGAGTTTGGCTACCGCGGCGTTGGAATGATCGAACACCGACCCCACACCGGCATGCCCGGTGCCCTCAATAACCACAAAATCTTTATCTTTGCAGACCCGTTTAAAAGAACGCTTGATCTGGCCGGAGATCGCGCGCGGCGAAGGGCGGAGGATATATTCCTCGGTAAAACCCCGTTCCACCGCGATCGGGCTCATATCTTTCAGCCCGCAGTGGATCCCGCACACTTCCTCAATCAGGAGAGAATCCTCATCGATCTTTAAACCGTCTTCCTCAAGATAACGCTGGCCGATGGGCTTAATAAAAGAGATACGTTCGCACCGTTCACGAAAACCAAAAATAAGCCCCAGAGAAACAGTGGTCTTGCCGTCATTCTGTTTGGTGGCGGCTATAAAGATCTTCTTCATGTAACCGGCCTGCCCCGTTAGAGAAAGCCATCGCTTTCATGAGGCTCACAAATGCGATTCTATTCTCTTTTTTAATTCCGATTTATTTAACGCCCCGACCACCTGTTCGGATATCTGCCCTTTTTTAAAAAATATGAGCGTTGGAATGGACATGATGCCGTATTGGCCGGCTGTCCGGGGATTTTCATCCACGTCAACCTTGCCGACCTTTATTTTGCCGTCATATTCCCGGGCAAGCTCCTCTATGAGGGGAGCGATCGCCTTGCACGGACCGCACCAGGTCGCCCAAAAATCGACCAATACCGGGCTTTCGGAATCAAGAACCTCGGATTTAAAATTACCGTCTGTCAAATGTACGAGTGCCATAATTATATTAGCTGTACGTTAATGGTTTATAAATTAGGGGGGGGCAGAAAATAAGATTATCACAAAACCCGTATATTTGCAAGAAATTTCAAAACAGAAATTTCAAAACACGGTTCTTAGGGCACGGTTATAGTCTTTAAAATACGGTTGAACGCCTTTTCAAAAGACAAAAAATCACGGGCGGCATTCTCATACCGGACAATATAAACGATATCCCCTCTCCGTAACACCACGATCTTCTCTTTGACAGGTATTAATTTAACGCCGGCGACATTCAGTTTATCGAGAGTTTTATAGGTTATTTCGGCAGTGCGGGCCTCCACTCCCAGAAGATTACTTCGTTCTCCTTTCGATATAACAGCGGCGTCTTGGAACTTCGACCGTTTATCGAGGATATCATACAAAACCGAAAGCGCGGAGACCGGCTGGCTGTCAAAGCCGGACGCGGGCTTGACGGTAACCGCGATCAAAGCCCTGCGCAGATTATCCTTTTTTTCCCGCTCATAGAAAAGGACCTGCGCGTAAGCCTCTCTCCCCCCGTGCTGCTCGCTGTAAAGCCAACCCGCGATATAATCCATTTTTAAATTAAAAGCCGGATCCTTACTGATATAACGCGCGTATTTAATCCCGGGCGCACAGCCGGAAATACCGTTCATAAGAATAAGAAACATCCCCCAATAAACAATTATTTTCTTCATAGTATCCCTCTATTCATCGTGACCTCCCCCGGGGGCCGTTCACGAACGGCCCCGCCATCATTCCGTTTTGAATACAAGAGTGGTAAACACATGGTTAAAAGCCTTATTGAACGCGTCAAACCTGCGTTCAGAGCTCTGATAGATAAAAGAATACAGTGTACCGCCTTTCAGGCAGAGAACAATCCGTTCTTTGATAGGAATAAGCTCGGCATCGGTTCGATATAACTTGTTCAACCCCCGATAGGCCAGCAGTAATTCCTGAGTTGCCGAACCTGCAAGCGTCCCCGCGGAACGGGAAATAACACTAAACCCTTTAAACTGAGACCTTTTCTTGACAATATCCTCTGCCGCGGACTGAAGATCGAACGCGGGGGTATCAGCCCCGCCAAGAGGAGTCGCGGTTACCGACATAAAAGCCTGCATTTCTTCACCGGTACTGTTTTCAATGAATATCACGTGGGCAGAGCTCCCCCGATCCCCCCGGGTCTCTTGGACCTTCCAGCCGGAAATATATTCCAGGGAAACGCGCAATCCGGGGACCTTACTGGAATAAGGCGCATACTGAAAACTGCCCGAGCACCCGCAATTATTAACCATGCAAACAACCCCTATGATTATCCACGCCCCAAAACTTTCAATCACGCCTCTCATCGTAACACTCCCAAAAACAACCGGGTAAATCTTCGAACCATTGCTATACCATATACCATCAACATCCCCTTGTCAAGCCCGCCCCTTATTATTTCAGCATTAACTCCGTATTCTCTATCCACATGGCGAAATACGGCTGTTGACATTTTTTCTTTTTGATCAAAACCAGAAAAGGCGAGTTGAAGATTAATTTTCGCGGCACAGTTTCAAGAGTCAAAGGCTGATCTTCTCCTCTCACGGTTTCTGCCGAAAAAAGGGCGCCTTTCTCATTTAATTTAAAACGGACAACCTGGATCATTCTGTTTAAAGGCCTTCCGTAGAATTCTCGGTTGAGTAAACTCCTCCCCATAAACTCGGCAAAATAGCTGCTGATATCAAAATCGAATTTGGGGATCCGGACCGTTTCACCCTCAAAGAGCCCGGTGGGATACGGGTTGGCCGAAATCCGCAGGAAGGCCTGATTTACCGTCTCCAACAAAGTCGGAAGCGGCTTGATTTTAGCCAAAATCAATTCATCTTCGAGAGAAAGAGACTTCAACCGGATTATAAAATCATTATCGTTCTTAAAATCGAAAATCTCGACTTGCGCCGCCAGGCCCTGATGGGGTTCGTCAAAGGTAAATCGCTGTATGCCGAAAGCTCTCACCGGAGAATCGTTATTAAATAAAACCAACCCGGGAAGATTTTCAAATTCAATCTTAAATGAGAACTCCCTGCGCAGATACGCGTAAACAAGAATATCGCCGGGAGCGCCGGGATTTAGATTTCCGGGCGGTGCCTCAAGCCTGAATTTATCCTTGAACATAACGCGTATTCTCTCGATGATCCCGGCCTCTTCAAACCCGGCGGCTGCAATAAACAATTCTTCAGGTATCACATTATTGCCGCCGAATTTCTTATTAAGCATCCGTACCGGCAAAGAATCACCTTCCACAAGAACAGGTTCATGGATCACGGTATCGATAAACTCATTCCACGCGGCCTGAAAAGAAGCGCAATACACAAGGTTCTTTCCCGGCTCGATCTCGCTCTGTAAAAGAGGCGTAAATACAGTATTCTGCAAGTTCCGGGAATCGATCAGGCTCGGAGTATCTGCGGCTCCAATTACGGACGGATTACGGAATAACGCGATGAGCGCAATGGCTGAAAAAACAGCATATATACCAAACTTATTGATATTCATCTCAAGTATTCTACTGCGAAACCGGAAACGATTCAAGAAAAAACAGAGCAAGTGCATAAGTGCATGGGTGCATATGTGCATAAGTTAAAACCAATTTGTGATATCCTGACTCATGCACCTATGCACTTCTGCACTCATGCACTTACGCACCCATGCACTTTTTATTATTTCCCCCTTGTAAACACCCCTCCCGTCATCCCATCCAGCATCGCGGTCACTTCCCGCAGTTTAAGCTCTTTTTCAAACTTCTTTTTCTGTTCCTCAAACCCCATTTCTTCAATTTCTCCTTTCAGGCGAAGTCGTTCGAAATATAACTTCGTCACCTCATCCAGGATCTGCCCGCGCAGCTCCACCATGAGCTTCGAACGCACATCGATATTTGTCTGATCATCGTTCCAGATGAGTTCGCCAAAATTCCAGCTCAGGGTTACATCCCAGTCTGTACTGTCGCGGCCGCGCCTTAATATGTCATCATCGGCCTTTGTCGTTGAACCACCCTCCCAGTGCCAAAGATCGGTAGTATTCCTGTTTATGCCTACGCTGACCTGAGGGAGTATTGCCTTTTTTGCCGCCTGTTTTCTCCATTTAATTATCTTTTCCGGTTCAACTTCAGCATATTTAATAGCCGCCTTCTGGATCATAGAAACCGAGGGATACTCAAGGGTTTCCTTTCCTTTTTTGCAAGTCTCAACAACCGTCCCCGAATCAGACAGAACAGAAAGATGACGAAGATCAAGCTTAAAAACCCCCTTATCCGCGGCCGCGTAAAGGCATCCTTGCTTGTCCGCGCACAAAAACTCGACCTTCCGAACCGTCAACCCATTCGACACATCCCTCCAACTGTCACCTTCATAGATAAACACATTCGATCGATCAACGGCAACCGGTTTATTCCTGTTCATTACCGTAATAAAACGGACATCCTGCCTCAATAAACCTTGATCCGTAATCCTTTCCCAGGATTTTTCTGTGTCATGCCTCCGGTATATGCCCCGGGAAGCGGCGATATACACAAAACCGGCACTGTCAACAGTTATACCCCTGATCAACGAACTTCCTTCGGGGTCATCATCTTCCCCTGAAAGATGCTCATCCGCACGTTCAATCACTCCTGCCGCAGTGGAAAATATTTTATTCCAGGTCTTCCCTCCGTCGCCTGATTGAAAAACGCCTTCCCAACAAGCCGCGTAAACGGGATACGGGGCATTAAAACCCGTTTCAATGGACACTATAGGACAATTTTTCAACTCCAATCCCGTTTTTATCCAGGAACGGCCGTTGTCATCACTAATGAAAATCCCGCCGCGGGTGCCCAACAGGATTGCGCGGGGCAGGACCGCTATTGCCGTACACTGTCTTTGAAAATAGTTCTTCCCTTTGAAAATCCTTTTCCAGGTTTTACCTTGGGTAGAGGTATAATAAAGACCGTCATTCGTAGCCGCATAAACGGCATTGCTGTTGCCGGGGCGGAAAGTTATCCGGTTAACGAAAGGTTTTTCACCGAATATCGATAAAACTGGGCGCCAATTCTTACCGGCGTCCTCAGACCTCAAAACAACACCCTGCCGCGTACCGGCAAATATGATTTCGGAGTCATCCGGATTGACCGCAACAGATTGCATATCACCATAATGCCCGCTGATATTCTGCCAGGAATAATTTTCCGCCCACCCCGTGCCGGCAAAACCCGTGACAACAAAAAAAACAAGAACAAATTTTCTCATACATCCCCCCCGTCTTTGACACGTTCAGGAACCGTCTTTCCGCGGTTATCTTCCGAGTGGATTCCGTGAAATGATCCCTGTCTTGCGCCTTCACTACAATAGACGTATGAGAAAACAAAATCTAACTGAATTTTTATACTTGGTGGGAAGTAAAACCCGTTAGAGAACTTTGTCCTTTAACGGGGTGAATATCCAAAAACGACTATAACCGGCATCTTAAAACGAGGGCACTTCTGACCGAAACCTTTGTGGGATAAAGGGTAAAATGGGAACGGCCCGCGTTAGTGGCCGACAACACGGGTTTGGAGAGTTCTTAAAGCGATGGGAACGGGTTTAAGACAAGATCCTGTTAATTCCACTCCGGTACGATAACAATAGGCATCAACCGGTTTCTGCCAGATAAACTTACCGTTTACGTGTATTTCCTCTCCGGTATCAGGCATAGTTATGGTAACAGTAACCGGCGCGCCCAAAGGGACCTCTTCGTTAATAAGCAGCCCTATTCCCTGAGCGGAAATATCATATGTCCGGCTGAGGATTTCTGTGCGGGATTGTTGGTCGAAACATCGCACCGATAATGCGAGAGGAAACCTGGTGCGGGCTCTTCTGTCTGTCGTGTGGGTGTAATCCATAGAGACTTCTCCATTTCTATCAAAAAAAACGCCGGGCGGATACGACTCTCACTCTCCCCCGGCTTTATGGAAAAGCCCCTATCTGTCTGTTGCACTTAAAATATACCCTATTTTTCCAGGAATTCAAGTCCGGGAACAAACTTTTTTTTACATTAACAATAAAGTTTACCCTTATACCTTGAGGATCTTTTTAAATTCTTTCGTTAAAGAGGGAATAATTTCAAACAAGTCGCCGGCTATTCCATAAGTCGCTACTTTGAATATGGGCGCGTCGGGATCCTTATTGATGGCTACAATAATTTTAGAAGACTGCATGCCGACCAGATGTTGTATCTGCCCGGAAATACCGCAGGCAAAATATATTTTAGGAGCCACGGTCCTGCCGGTCTGCCCTACCTGATGGGAGTACGGAATCCAGCCCGCATCAACCGCCGCCCGGGAAGAGCCGACAGCGCCGCCAAGAACCTGGGCCAGTTCTTCAAGCAGTTTAAAATTCTCGGGCCCCCCCAAACCGCGGCCTCCGGAAACAATAATATCCGCCTCCGCGAGATTAACCAGATTCTCGACCTCCTCCACCACATCCAGCAATTTCGAACGAGAGTTAAGCTGATCGAGAGAAAAAACCTCTTTTATTACCTTGCCCTTTTTGTGTTTATCCGAAATCGGAAGCGGCATCACTTTATGCCTGACCGTAGACATCTGTGGACGATGATTAGGCGTAACGATAGTGGCCATAATATTGCCCCCGAACGCCGGCCTGGTCTGAAGCAGTAATTTTTTTTCCTTGTCGATATCTAACCCGGTACAATCCGCGGTCAACCCCGTATTGATCGTAACCGCAACCCGTGAAACTAAGGAACGGCCGATAAACGTAGCACCCGTGAGCACGATCTCCGGCTTGTATTTACGGATAAGCTCGACCAAAACCGTGGTATACGGTTCATCCTGGAAATTCGCCAGCTGAGGGGCATCAACCAGGTATACGGTGTCTGCGCCGGACCAGATAAGTTCCTGCGCCTGGTCTTCAACGGAATGCCCCAAAAGGATCGCGCCTACATACGTATCCAGTTTATCGGCAAGCTCCCGCGCTTTACCGATGAGCTCATACGATACCGATTGAACTTTACCTTTTTTCTGTTCGGCGAATACCCAAACCCCTTTATAGCCGCTTATATCCACAGAGGATTTTTGAACGGTCTCCTTTTCCAAGAGTATAGCTTTGAATTTACAGGCATCAACGCACGCTCCGCAGAGAGTACATTTATGCAGATCAATTACCGCCTTTTTTTTGACAACGGTAACCGCCCCGAAAGGGCATGTTTTTACGCACAGCGTACAACCCGTACATTTATCCTGAATAACCTGAATCCCCATGGCAAAAATCTCCTTATAAAATTACCTTTGGCTAATGAAAATTCCCTTTCTCTGAAACCATCATTAACCGCCATTAACCTTCTTTAACCTTGATTAACCTTTTCTTAATGTACCTCACTTCTCAATTCCGACACCAGCTTCCCGACTATATCGGGAGTCTCGCCCCTCAGCATCTGCCCCCCCGTTCTTGGCGGAGGAGTGAAGATCTTTACCACTTTGGTGGGAGAACCATTCAACCCGATACCGTTCGGATCAGCCTGAATATCCTTTCCCGACCAGGTAATAAGCTTGGCTGATTTCGCCCTCATCATCCCTTTCAAAGAAGGCAGCCTCGGTTCATTGATCTCTTTGACCACGGTAAACAATACCGGGAGAGGGACCTGGATTATATCATATCCCTCTTCAGTCATCCTTTCTACCCGTGCGGATTTCTCTTTGATCTCTTCGATCTTTTTCACGTAGGTCACCTGGGGAATCTTCAGAAAAGTGGAAATACCCGGTCCCACCTGCGCGGTATCGCCGTCAGAAGCCTGCTTCCCGCATAAGATCACATCGAAGCCGCCCGACTCCTGCCCGATCTTCCTGATCGCGCAGGACAACGTGTAACTGGTCGCCCAGGTATCGCTCCCGGCAAACGCACGGTCGGAAACCAATACCCCTTCATCAGCCCCCAAGGAAACAGCCTCTCGCAAAGAAGATTCTGCCTGCGGCGGCCCCATGGTGACCACGGTAACCTTACCCCCGAATTTCTCTTTGAGCCGCACCCCCTCTTCAAGAGCATACAGGTCAAAGGGATTAATAATCGATTTTACGCCTTCACGGATCAACGTATTCGTTTCAGGATTGATACGTACTTCAGTTGTCTCGGGAACCTGCTTGATACAGACGATTATATTCATATGATGTTTTGTTCCGTTATTATTTCGCTAACTCTTTTATTAATTGCAGGGCTATGATGTTTCTCTGAATCTGATTCGTCCCCTCATATATCTGGGTGATCTTCGCGTCGCGCATGTATTTTTCCACCGGATAATCCTTCATATACCCGTAACCGCCGAAGATCTGCACGGCGTCAACGGTCACCTTCATTGCCACATCCGAAGCGTAGAGTTTGGCCATGGCCGATGCCTTGGCGATATCTTTTGCGCCGGCGTCAGTCGCCCGCGCCGCGGCATATATCAGCGCCCTGGCCGCTTCGATGGAAGTCGCCATATCCGCCAGCATCCATTGGATACCCTGAAAACTGGAGATAGGCTTGCCGAACTGCACCCGCTCCCTTGAATATTTCAAGGCGGCCTCAAAAGCGCCTTGCGCGATCCCCAATGCCTGGGCAGCCACGCCCGGACGGGACATATCGAATGTCCGCATAGTAACGATAAATCCCATACCTTCTTTAGCGATGAGGTTTTCCTTGGGGATTTTACAATCATTAAAAACAAGCTCCCTGGTCACTGCCGTCCTGATGCCCAGTTTTTCCTCTTTTTTCCCGAAGGTAAAACCGGGAGTGCCTTTCTCAATGATAAAAGCGGAGGCTCCCCTGGCGCCTTTAGTCTTATTAGTCATGGCAACAACGGTGTATGTCTGAGCCTCCCCGCCGTTGGTAATGAAATGTTTTGTCCCGTTCAAGACATAATGATCGCCTTTTTTCACCGCGGTGGTCTTAATTGCCGAGGCGTCCGATCCGGCTTCCGGTTCGGTGACCGCGAAGGCGGCAATTTTTTTCCCTTTTGCCAGGTCAGGAAGATATTTTTTCTTCTGTTCGTCACTGCCGAACAAAATGATAGGAAATGTCCCCAAGGCGGAAGCCGCGTAACAAACCGCGATGCCGCCGCAGGCACGAGATAACTCTTCGGTGGCAATGCATAAATCCAGGATGCCGCCGCCCGTACCGCCGTACTGCTCGGGCACAAAAATAGCAAACAGGTCAGATTCCGCCATTACCTTGACAACTTCCCAGGGATATTCTTCAGTAGCATCGTATTTGGCGGCAACCGGACGTATCTTATCATCGGCTATCTTGCGCGCCAGCTCCTGGATCATTTTTTGTTCATCGGTCAGTAAGTAATCCATGTAAAACCTCCGGGTTAGTTATCCGTTATCAGTTGTCGGTTGTCAGTTCAATTCAGAAAAACAACCTCTGAAAACTGACAACTAAAAACTGACAACTAAGCTTGATTTTGTTTTCCATGAAAACACAATCAAATATTATACCACATTAAATACTTTTTAAAAGCGCTATTTCCTGGCAATTGGGGAATTTGGGACAATTAATGCACTCTGCCCATACCTTGTGCGGCAAAGCTTCGTGTTTCACCCGTTTGAACCCGAACCGCATGAAGAATTTCGGTATATAGGTAAGCACAAAAACCTGTTGAGCGCCCAAATCCCTGGCTTCATACAAACACGTAGAAACCAGTTTTATGCCGATTCCCGTGCCCTGTCGTACCTTCACAACCGCCAGAGATTTTATTTCCGCCAGGGTTTCCCAGGAGATATGCAGAGCACAACACCCGACCACTTTCCCCTTCTCTTCATATATCCAGAAATCCCTGATATTATCGTATAGTTCGTTGAGCGAACGGGGAAGCATACGATTGTTTTTCGCGTGAACGTTAATGATCTCCTGAATTTTTTTGATATCCTGGATCTTCGCTTTTCTAATCACTTTCGTTCCTCCCCGTAAACCCGGATTTTCCGTTAAGAAAACTCCCCCCACAAATTATTTAATTTCCGTTTTTTTCGCCACCACCACTATCCCGGATTCCGAAACATGGAACCGCTTCCGGTCCTCATCAAGGTTATACCCGATAACCATGCCTTCGGGAATGATCACATCTTTGTCGATAATGGTCCTCTTTATTTTCGCGTACCGCCCCACATTGACACCTTCCATCAATATCGACTCCGTTATTTCGGAATAACTGTTCACCCTGACATTGGGAGAAAGAATGGAACGCCTAATCTGCCCGCCGCTCACAATACATCCTCCGGAAACCACGGAACCGAGGACTAATCCCACCCGGCCGGCTATTTCGTCTCCGGTAAAAACCGTTTTCGCCGGCGGGAACTGTTCCTGGAACGTCCGTATCGGCCAATCCCAATCATACAGATTAAGCAAAGGGTCAACCTGCACCAGATCGATATTCGCCTCATAATAGGCATCAATGGTCCCGATATCTCTCCAGTATTGAGCTTCCTTCTTGTTTTCATCGATAAAATTATATGCTTTTATGTGGAAACCTTTTTTCATCATATGCGGGATAATATCTTTTCCGAAATCATGGCTGGTATTCTTGCTCCTGGCATCCCGTTCCAATTCTTCCTCAAGGATATGCCGTTTAAACGCATAAATACCCATAGAAGCATATATTTTATCCGGTTTAGATGGTATGGTCCTGGCATCAAGGGGTTTTTCCTGGAACCCCCGCACCACATTATCTTCATCCACTTCCATAACCCCGAACTGGGAGCCGTGCGATCGGTCCATTTCAACCACGCCGACCGTAAGGTCGGCATCCACACTCCGGTGATAATCGATCAGGGAGTAATAATTCATTTTATAAACGTGGTCCCCGGCCAAAATGAGGACATCGTCATTAGGCTCCATCCCCAGAGCATAAAGATTCTGATAAATGGCATCCGCGGTACCCAGATACCACATCTCACCCACTCTCTTCTGAGCCGGAAGGATTTCAATGAATTCGCCAAGCTCCGAAGCAAGAATATTCCACCCGAGCCGGATATGCCTCTGCAGGGAAGCGGATTTATACTGGGTAAGGACATACATGCGGCGCAGCCCGGAATTGATACAATTACTCAGGGTAAAATCAATGATCCGGTAGATCCCGCCAAAAGGCACAGCCGGTTTGGTGCGGTCTTTGGTAAGAGGATACAGCCTC
Source organism: Candidatus Omnitrophota bacterium (assembly GCA_041653035.1). Classification (GTDB taxonomy): domain Bacteria; phylum Omnitrophota; class Gorgyraeia; order Gygaellales; family Profunditerraquicolaceae; genus JAQTZX01. The sequence goes on along the minus strand of JBAZGE010000005.1, from coordinate 22,893 downwards.
TCACCTTTGCCTCCGGCCATGACAAAAGTCAGGACATTTTTCATCATCCCTCGTGAATCATGCGGTGCCATCTTCCCCCCTGGGGCTTGGAAACTAATATCACCCTGCGATAGACTGACAACTATTTCATCCCGACTACATTGAAAACCCCTTTGCGTATCATCATAATGCTGATTGCGGCAAGCAGAATATACATGATCTTGGAAAAAGCCCTGGCGCCCCCCGGCCCCAGGGATTTCATGATCAAATCGGCTTTCGCAAGCGTACCCCAAACAATAAGCATATTAAGAATAAGAGAAACAAAGGTCGGCCATGTCCCGAAACTATCCTGCATCATCAGAGTGGTGGTTAAAACCGCCGGACCGGTGATCAACGGTGTGCCTAACGGAAAAACCCCCACCATTTTATCATATCCGTCTTCCAAAAAATATTTCGACCCCGGCTGCAGCAGGAGCTTCAAAGATAAAGCGAACAAAAGCGCTCCCCCGGCGATCTGAAAATCGGGAATGGTAATACCGATGAACCTCAGGATAAATTTCCCGATAAAAATAAAAAGAACCGCCACTATCGTAGCGGTAAATACGGAATCGGTGATGATGCGGTGCTTCTGTTTCCTCGTAGCGCCCTCAACCAGAACAGCGAACAACGGAATATTGCCTATGGAGTCCACCGCCACGAATATCGGTATAAAAGTAAGCAAATACGGTTCTATGATCGTATGCATAGAGTTATATTATATATAAACCCCGTAAAAAAACAAGCAAAACCTTCACTCTCTCAAGACGTTATATCGTTACCAAAATAAAACACCCGCAAATATAATGCCGGTTATAACCAATAAGATGATGAACACCCCTGTTTCAGAAATGAACGGCTGAGGGACAATGATCTTTGCGCGCCCGGATAAGCTCTTATAAACGGAGGCGACATCGTTTTCCGCTACCTTTTCAAGCGCGTAGGTATTGACGATTTCTCCGAGTTTTTCAGCATAGGTCCCATCCGTCTCCTTAAACCATACGATCAGTTTCGCGCTGCCGATTTGATCAAAACCCCGGTATGGACGTACCTCGGGGAGCATTCCGCAGGAAATCGCCCTTCCGGATAGGACGGAAAGCATGCCGGCGGCATAGCTGACATCAGAATATATAATATCGTCCGGTGAGCTGTTTTCACGGATTATTTTGATCAAAGGATCGGTAAACTTAGGGTTATACATACAGGCATCCAACCCCCGTTCTAAAGGCATACGGCCCAAGCCGGACCCGGGCAGAAAAAAATTCATAAAAACCGAATAAATACCCTTGGCGCAAACAGGGGATTTCCTTGACAAAAAAACAGTCGGGGAAAAAACATATACTGCGGTAAAAAACAGAAAGATAGCGGCCGGAGAAACGTTTTTTTTGTACCGAGACATCCTCTCAAACAGCAGTTCGATCCCGGCGGCGCCGAGAAAAATAAACGGCACCATGGCCGCTCCGGAAAAGAACCGTGACTGGTAATTACCGGCGGGCATGAACAGAAATACCAGGAACAGACTTAATAAAAGATAATATTTCTGCTTCTTGATCGCGCACGCGGCCAGTCCACCGAGAGCAAAAAGATATAAAAAAATATTGATGTATACGTCATGCAGTACCGCGGCGTCGGAAAACCGAAAATACCGATAGTTGGCTATTTGGTGCGCCAGAATAGGCAGGGATAAAACGATCGCCGCAGCCGTAACAACGGCGTATTTAACGGCCCTGCGGACCAACAGCCCGTAAAGGAACACGCTGGTCACGATCAGGTATCCCGCAAAAATGTGGGAATAAAATGTCAATGCCAGAAACAGGACTGCCGCGATGGATTTATTTCGCTCCAACGCTGCCAATGCCAATACTCCCGTAACAAAAGCCAGCGAAAAAGCGGGCAGATTGCTTATCTCCAAATAAAAATAATAACTTGAAGCGCCTAATACCACGGTCCAAAAAGCGAACCTCCGGCCAAATACCGTCCTGCCGAATACCCATAATGCAATAAGCGTAAGCGGATACAAAACGACGTTCAATAATCGAGCGATCACCAGAGGGCCGAGTCCCATTTTGTAGAACCCAAGCATAATGAAATGCAGCAACGGAGGATACAAGTGCGGCCTGCCCACAGGCGAATATTGCAGAAAATCGGTGGTAACATACCCCCCTGCCCGGTCAAAACCAAGCATGACCGACAAGTGATAATATATATCCATGAACAGAGGGAACAATTGCCATCGTAGTACCTGAAAAATTACCGCGATGCCGATCAGCCCCCATGCGTACAAAGACCAAGATATCTTACCGTCTTCTTTCATAGATTAGTGTGTAAGTGTAAGAAGTGATCCGGGAGTTTTAAGTGTAAAGTGTTTAAGTAAAAAATATATGTTTGTACCCTTACTTACACACTTTACACTTACAAACTTATACACTAACATCTCAATAATAAACTTTAACGAGGCAGAGTCCTTTCGCCGGCGCGGTCATCCCCGCGCATTTCCTGTCTTTCGCGCGCAGGATCCCGCGCATGTTCCCGAGTCTCCCCCGGCCGATATCGACGAGCGTGCCCACGATATTGCGAACCATATTATACAAAAAGCCGTTTGCCCGCACGGAAACAACAATCACATCCCGTTTTTTTTCTATCGTGATTTCCCGGATCACCCGCGTGGTCGATCTCTGGTCGCCTCCGGAAGCGGTAAACGACTTGAAATCATGTTTACCGACGAGAACGGCCGCTTCTTTTCTCATCAGGACTGTATCAAGCGGGAAATAACAATGCCAGGCGTATTTATCCAGGAAAACGGATCTATGTTCTCTGTTTATGATCGTGTAACGGTATAATTTAGACCGGGCATTAAAACGGGCGTGAAAATCCAAAGGCATTTCTTTGATGCCGGTTACCGCGATATCTCCGGGTAAAAGGCTGTTCAAAGAGAACTGGATCTTTTTAAGCGGCAAAATTGAATTTGTCCTGAAATTGGCGATCTGTGCTTCGGCATGGACACCGGCATCGGTCCTGCCGGAGGCGGTAAGAGATACCTTTTCTCTGAGAATAATTCTCAGGGCCTTTTCAATGGTTTCCTGTATGGTCTTTTTTTTGAGGCGGATGCTTGAAGATGCCGAAAAACGCTGCGTCTGCCAGCCGGCGTAATTCGTACCGTCATACTCTATGGTCAACCGGATATTACGCATAAAAGTGGAGCCCCTCGGCCTAAAGGCCAAAGCTCCCTCCCCGAAGCAAAAAACACATTCCGCAGATTCCTATCCCCGGTCTGAAGACCGGGGATTTTGCGGAGGGGATTAAAACGGGGGACAGGTACCCGATTGAATCGGTACCCGGTACAGCTTTGGACCGGTACCAGGTACCGATTTAGGAGGTTATGCTATAAGGCACTCGGCGATCTGGACGGTGTTGGAGGCGGCGCCTTTCAGGAGGTTATCCGCAACTACCCATAACCAGAGGCCGTTCTTGACAAAAGGATCTTTGCGGATCCTGCCTACAAAAACCTCGTATTTTCCCTCTACGTCCTTAGGCATAGGATACAAATTCTTCCGGGGGTCATCCATCACGATGATACCTTCGGATTTCGCAAGTAAAGCCCTGGCCTTATCCGGTTCTATCACTTTTTCAGTCTCTATGTACACGGCTTCGGAATGCCCGATCCTTACCGGCACGCGCACGGTGGTTGCGGAAATCTTCATTGTATCGTCGTGCAGTATCTTATGAGTTTCTTTTACCAGTTTCCATTCCTCGCTGGTGAAATCATTTTCCGCGAACCCGCCGATATGCGGAAAAACATTAAAACCTAATTGCTGAGGCATGACCTTATTCACCACATCCGCCTGAACGGAGGTAAAACCGGTCGCGGATATCAGGGATATCTCTTCTTTCAACTGCTCAACGGCAGATTTCCCGGCTCCGGAAGCCGCCTGCAAAGTAGTCACGATCACTCTTTTAATTCCGGCTTTTTTATGGATAGGCGCAAGTGCGGCCACCATCTGGATAGTCGAACAATTAGGATTGGCGATTATACCTTTGTGTTTTTTGATATCTTTAACGTTTACTTCCGGGACTACCAGGGGAACCTTAGGATCCATGCGAAAATCGGCTCCGTTATCGATTACTACCGCGCCCCGTTTTACCGCTTCAGCGGCATACGCCACTGCCGCGCCTTTTTCGCCTTCGGTGCCGGCAAATAACGCGATATCTATACCCTCAAAACCTTCCGGAGAAATCGCTTTAACCGGATATATTTGCCCGTCAACCTCTATATCCCGCGCAGAGCGGGCAAACACACGCAGTTCCCCGACCGGAAATTTGCGCTGTTTCAAACAACGCAGCATCTCGATCCCGACAACTCCTACACCAATCACCGCAACGTTATATGTGGATTTCTTTTCCATTATATCTCATCCCTTCTCGTCAGGGTAAAGACGGTTAAAGATAGTTAATGCTTTTACCCCTTATATAACATATCTGTTAATGAATGTTACTCTTTTAATCAACCTTCTTTAACCATCTTTAACTTTCATTAACCTTCATTAACCAAAATTCTATAAACTCTCGACTACAAGATCTCCCACTTCTGAAGTAGAATACCCCATCTTTCCCGCACCTAATGATTGAAATTTTGTAGTCACCAATTTAATCACCGAATTTTCCACGGCTTCCGCGGCTTTTTTCTCCCCCAGGTTCTCCAGCATCATTCCCGCCGCGCAAATTGCTGCCAGCGGATTGATGACATTCTGCCCGGTATATTTGGGAGCGGATCCCCCGATAGGCTCGAACATGGAAACCCCGTTCGGATTGATATTCCCTCCCGCGGCAATGCCCATGCCGCCCTGGATCATCGCGCCCAGGTCGGTGATAATATCCCCGAATATATTATCGGTCACGATCACGTCGAACCATTCAGGATTCTTGACGAACCACATGGTCGTAGCATCCACATGGGCGTAATCGGTAGTTATATCCGGATATTCCTTAGCCACTTCATTGAACGTCCTCTGCCACAAATCCCAGGCATACGTTAAAACATTGGTTTTACCGCATAAAGTCAGTTTCTTTCTTTTGTTGCGGCTGCGGCAGTATTCAAAGGCATACCGGATACAGCGCTCCACGCCTTTACGGGTATTATATGAAATCTGTATCGCAACTTCGCTCTTTTTACCCTTATTCCTGAATTCACCCATTCCTTTATATAACCCTTCGGAATTCTCGCGCACCACCACAAAATCGATATCTTCCGGCGTTTTATCTTTCAAAGGGCAAAACCGGGCATTATACAGCTTTACCGGCCTCAGATTGATGTACTGATCCAGGGAAAAACGCAGTTTCAGGAGGACTCCCGTCTCCAGGATCCCGGGTTTAACATCGGGATGGCCGATCGCCCCCAGGTAAATAGCCGAATATTTTTTCAGTTCCCGGATATCCTTGGCATCAAGCGTTTTGCCCGTTTTTAAATACCGCGCGCCCCCGAAATCAAAGGTTTTAGTCTCGTATTTGAATTTGAATTTTTTAGCCGCCGCTTCCAAAACTTTCAAGCCTTCTCTAACAACTTCCGGCCCTGTTCCATCCCCCGGTATGACTGCGATCGTATACATCATTCCTCTCCTGGCTTATGCGCTTTTTCGGGCGATTAAAGCCGCCCCTCCAGAACTTATCACTTACCCGCTAAACTCTTGCTTTAATATATTTCATCAACCCTCCGGCCTTCACGATCTCTTGTAAAAACGCCGGAAAAGGCTGTGTCTTATACGTTTGTTTCTTAGTGATATTTTTTATTATGCCTTTGTTAAGGTCTATTTCAAGCACATCGTTCTCCGCGATCTTGTCGAATTCTGCGCATTCCAAGAACGGCAGGCCGATGTTGATCGCATTCCGGAAAAATATGGCGGCGAAACTTTTGGCGACCACGGCAGCCACCCCGCAGCCTTTAACGGCAAGCGGCGCGTGCTCGCGCGATGAACCACAGCCGAAGTTCTTGCCCGCGACGATAATATCCCCCGCCTTCACCTTCGCCGCGAAATCCGAACGGATGCTCTCCATGCAATGCCTGCCGAGCTCAGCCGCATCGGTAGAGACCAAATATTTTGCGGAAATGATATCGTCTGTATTGATATCGTCGTCAAATTTGTGAACCGCGCCTTTTAAAATCATGAAACGTCCCTTTCCGTAGGGGCACGGCATGCCGTGCCCCTACGTCATATTCTATTTTATTATTTCCTCCGGATGCGTGATCCTTCCCGTTATCGCACTCGCTGCCGCGACTGCGGGCCCTGACAGATAGACAAGCGACTTCGGGCTTCCCATCCTGCCGATGAAATTACGATTGGTCGTAGCCAGGCACACTTCATCTTCCGCCAATATCCCGATATGCCCTCCCAGGCACGGCCCGCAGGTAGGAGTGGAAAAGACCCCTCCCGCATTCACGAATATCTCGGCAAGGCCTTCCTGTATCGCCTGTGTGTAAATATGCTGGGTTCCGGGGATAACGATCAACCGTAAACCGGATTTTGCCTTTTTCCCTTTGAGTATCCGCGCGGCGATCCTCAGATCGGTAATCCTGCCGTTCGTACAGGAACCGATGACGACCTGATCGAGTTTTATATTTTTCAGTTTTTTCACCGGTTTAACGTTACTGGGCAGGTGCGGACAGGCGACTTGCGGCTCCAGATCACTAACATCCCATTCGTATACCTTCGCATACTGCGCGTCCTTATCGCTTTTTAAATTTAACCATTCCTCTTTTCTGTAAACTGTTATCGGCGAAGTGTGAACGGACTTCATATAGTCTATCGTAATTTCATCGGGCTCGATAATCCCCGCCCTCGCCCCCGCTTCAATAGCCATATTACTCATGGTCAAGCGGTTATCCATATCCAATCCGCGGATAACCGGGCCGGTAAATTCCATCGCGCTGTACAATGCCCCGTCCACTCCGATAGATCCGATGGTAAACAAGATCAAATCCTTTCCCCCTATCCATTTTCCCAAAGCTCCCTGATAAACAAACTTTATGGAAGACGGAACCTTAAACCAGCATTTTCCGTCTGCCAGCCCCCGCGCCAGATCCGTCGAACCGATACCGGTAGAATAACATCCCAGAGCGCCGTAGGTACAGGTATGGGAATCCGCGCCAATCACCAGGTCTCCGGGTTTCACCAGCCCGAGTTCGGGCAAAAGGGCGTGTTCGATCCCCATTCTGCCGACTTCGAAATAATTCTCGATTTTCTGTTCGGCGGAAAAATGGGAAACAAATTTACACTGATTGGCGCTGCGCGCATCCTTTGCCGGAGCAAAATGATCGGAAACAAACACTACCTTCTTCCGGTCAAAGACCTTTGAAAAACCGGCCTTTTTGAATTCCTCTATTGCCAACGGAGCGGTAATATCATTGGCTAACGCCAGGTCTATTTCCGCCTCGATAAACTCGCCGGGCCTAATATTCTTCCTGTCGGTGTGCTTCAGTAGTATTTTCTCTGCGATAGTATGCGCCATATGCCTTTTGCGTTATTGCGTTTGGCGTTATTGCGTTTTTACGTTATACGGCTCAAAATCCCGACGCTATAACGCAGAACACGAAACGCAATAACGAATATAATGAACAAATTATTTAAATTTTCTCAAAACGACCGTCGCGTTATGCCCGCCGAACCCCAGAGAATTAGACATACAAACATCCAAATCATATTCCCTGGCTGTATTGGAAACATAATCAAGATCACAATCCGGGTCGGGATGCTTATAATTGATGGTAGGCAATACAACCTTGTTCTTTATGCTTAGGCAGCAAGCCACAAATTCTATGCCAGCCGCGGCTCCCAGCAAATGCCCGGTCATGGACTTGGTAGAACTGACCATGACTTTTTTAGCATGATCACCCAGCGCTTTCTTGATCGCCAAAGTCTCCACTTTATCGTTCATTTTAGTGGAGGTACCGTGGGCATTGATATAATCGACTTTTCCGGGATCCAATTTTGCATCCCTGAGCGCCCATTTGATAGCCAAAGAAGCGCCGTACCCCTCTGGATCAGGGGCAGTCAAATGGTACGCGTCACAGGACATGCCGAACCCTGCTACTTCCGCGTAAATTCCCGCGCTTCTCTTACGGGCATGTTCAAGGGATTCTAAAACCACCAGGCCGCAGCCTTCAGACATAACAAAACCGTTGCGTTCAGCATCAAACGGACGGCTTGCCTGTTGAGGCTCATTATTCCTGGTACTCAAAGCCTTCAAGGCGCAAAAACCTCCTATTCCCAGGGGAGTTATACAGCTTTCCGTACCGCCGCACACCATTACATCCGCGTCACCGCGCTGAATAATCCTGAAGGCTTCTCCTATAGAATGATTTCCCGAAGCGCAGGCCGTAGTAATACAGGTATTGGGGCCTTTAAAGCCAAAAACCATCCCTATGTGGCCGGCGGCTTCGTTCACAATAAGCATGGGTATCAAGAAAGGGGTTATCCGTCCGGGACCGCCGTTGAGAAGAACCGAGTGTTCTTCTTCCATGATCCTCAAGCTCCCTATGCCCGACCCCACCGCCACTCCCATTCGCTCCCGGTCCTCTTTATCAAGAACCAAACCCGCGTCATCGATCGCTTGCTTGGCGCTGGCGATCGCGAACTGTATGAATTTCTCCATCCGGCGGGCGTCTTTTTTGTTTATCCCGTAAAGCTGCGGTTCGAAATTTTTCACTTCTCCGGAAATCCTGGAGTCAAATGCCGAAGCATCAAACAAAGTCAGCGCCCCGATCCCCGATTTACCTTCTTTGAGAGAATTCCAAAAAACATCCTTATCATTACCGACCGGGGAAATAACCCCTAATCCGGTTACCACTACTCTGTTTTCAGTCATAGATTTAGCAGTTTGTTGAAAAACCCTTTTAATCAGTCTGCTCAAAAAACCTCACATGCTGGGCGCGCAGGCGTCTGGTTACATATACGCCGCACAAAGAAACGCAACACCCGGCCTCCTAACTAATAGGAAAAACCGGTGTGCGCCTTCTGAGCAACAACGCTGATGAGTTTTTTTAACAGACTGTAAGTTTAAAAAAACCCCCCCTTCTCTCGTTTTCGCTAAGAAGGGGGGGCAGGATGTATACGCAGTGTTTATATTCTACACAGTTACTTACCGGCGGTCTTTTCTTCGATATACTTTACTGCCTCTCCGACAGTGGTGATCTTCTCGGCATCCTCATCCGGGATCTCAATACCGAATTCTTCCTCAAACGCCATGACCAGCTCAACTGTATCCAGAGAATCTGCGCCAAGATCATCAACGAATGATGCTTCCTGGGTCACTTCCTCCGGCTTCACACCAAGTTGTTCAGCTATTATTGATTTAACCTTCTCTTGAACTGCCATTCTTTTTCCTCCTTTATTACCGTGCGCGACGCTTTTTATCCCGAATTTGCGCGCTGCTGGTTTAAACCATTACCATTCCACCGTCCACTACTATCGTTTGCCCTGTTATATAATCCGCATCGTTTGAAACCAGGAACAAACAAACCTGTGCCACATCTATAGGCTCACCCAGCTTCCCGAGAGGTATCTGCGCCTGCATCTTCTCCCTTACTTCCTCCGAAAGCTTAGCGGTCATTTCTGTTTGTATGAAACCCGGCGCAACCGCATTCACGTTTATATTGCGAACCGCCAATTCCCGGGCAGCGGTTTTGGTAAGAGCTATGATCCCGCCTTTTGCAGCCGCGTAATTCGCCTGGCCGGCGTTACCGATGATACCTATTATAGAAGCGATATTGACAATCTTGCCGGAACGTTGTTTTATCATCACTTTAGAGACTGCTTTAGTGCAGTTGAACGGCCCTTTCAGGTTCACGTTCAAGACCGCATCCCAGTCCGCTTCATTCATTCGCAGAAGCAAACCGTCCCTGGTGATACCGGCGTTGTTAACTAATATATCAACCTTAGCGAATTTGTCAAGAATTTTGTTTACCGATTCCTCAACCTGCTTGTAATTAGTGACATCCACCTGCAGAGCCAGGGATTTCCTTCCTAATGACTCTATATCCGCGCACGTTTTTCCGGATTCCTGCTCGTTCACGTCCCAGATAGCCACATCCGCCCCTTCCTGAGCGAACAAGAGAGCGATCGCCCTCCCTATTCCCCGGGCACCTCCGGTAACCAAAGCCACTTTATCTTTAAGCCTCATCATCCCCCCCCATTTTAAAATTAAAAATATCCTGTTTCTTCGCTATATTAATTACCTGCGCCTCATTATTAATATACCGCATTAATCCCCTCAATACCCTTCCCGGGCCAAGTTCAAAGAACCTGCGGATATTGTTAGAAAGCATAAATTGTAGTGAAGATTCCCAGAGAACGCTGGAATAAACCTGTTTAACCAGGTTTTCCCTGATCTCCCCGACTGAAGAGAACGGGCGCGCGGTTACATTGCTGATAACGGGAATTTTCGGTTCAGAAAAATTGATTTTAGAGATCTCTTCGGAAAGCCTGACAGAGGCGTTTTTCATAAAAGAAGAGTGAAATGCCCCGCTTACTTCAAGAAGGACGGATCTTTTTGCGCCCATTTCACAGGCAAGCCTTTCCGCCTCTTTGATCTCGGCCATACCCCCTGAAATAACCACCTGCCCGGGGCAATTGATATTGGCGATTTCCGCGCCGGTGGTCTTACAAACTTCTTTTATCTTTTCCAGATCCAAGCCGATAATAGAAAGCATTTTACCAGGCTTCTTGACGGCTTCCTCTTCCATGAATTCACCCCTGCTCCGCAACAACCGCACGGCATCTTCAAAAGTGACCGCCTGCGCGAAAACCAAAGCGGAATATTCCCCCAGGCTTAAACCGGCGGCAAAAGAACCTGGAAGTATCTGATGTTTAGTCACGTGCTTAAAAGCCTCCCAAGCGGCTATACTAACGGTTAGGATGGCCGGCTGGCAATTCCCGGTCCGGGTTAATTCTTCTATCGGGCCTTCAAAACAAAGCTTGGATAAAGGAAATTTCAGCACATCATCCGCCTTATCGAAAACCGCTTTGCTTTCCCGGAAAGATTCGTAGAGATCTTTCCCCATTCCCGCGTATTGCGCGCCCTGCCCGGCAAATAAGTATCCGTATCGATCCATAGTAATACTCTGTTAAATAAGTTTTAATGTTTGAAAATCGAAAATTGACCGCAATAGAAAATCTTACTCTTTTAAATATTTTCGATTCTTGATTTTCGATTGCTCTGTGCGCTGTCATACTAAAAATTAATTTGACAGCGCACGAGTACCCCACACTTCTATTCTTTCAACGCCTCCAGAATTTTTTCATTAAATTTACGTTCCACCTCTTCCTGCGCCACCCGTATGGCATTCTTAACGGCATACGCATCCGAACGCCCGTGGCCGATGATCACAACCCCGTTAACGCCTAATAACGGCGCTCCGCCATATTCGGAATAATCTATCTCTTTCTTGAAATTTTTAAAAGTTCCCCGCATCAAAAGATACCCTATGATACCCCTTAGACTGCTTTTGATATGCCTTTTTAAAAATATCTGCAGAGCCTCGGCAAGGCTTTCGGAGACTTTTAAGGCCACGTTCCCGACAAAACCGTCACAGACGATGATATCGCATTTCCCGGAATAAAGGTCTTTCCCTTCCACATTGCCGATAAACTTCAGATGGCTTTTTTGGAAAAGTTCGTGGGTTTCCTTGAAAAAATCCGTGCCCTTGCCCTCTTCTTCGCCGATATTCAACAATCCAACCGTAGGATCGGCACAGTTAAGTATATACCGCGAATACGCATCCGCCATGATGCCGTATTGCACCAGTTGGACGGGTTTAGGATCGATATTCGCGCCTACATCGATGATCAGCGATATCCCTTTGAGGGTCGGCAAGACCAAAGCAATACCGGGACGTTCGATCCCGGGAAGTAACCCCAGGCTGAGCGTGCCTGCGCACACAACAGCGCCGGTATTACCCGCGCTGAAAAAAGCGTCTCCTTTGCCGTCCCGTACCAGGTTCAACCCAACCACAATAGAAGAATTCCGCTTCCTCCTGACACTGACAGCAGGAGACTCGCACATTTGAATAATATCCCCGGCATGATGAATGCCGATCTTGTCTCCCGAGTACTTTGCACGGTGCAGAAAAATTTTGATCTTATCCTGGTCACCGACTAAAACCACATCCGCCCCATATTCCCGTACCGCGGCTATGGTACCGGTTATAACTACCTCAGGGGCACGATCTCCCCCCATAGCATCTACAATTATTTTCATAAAGGTCCGTCCGGGTTGTCCTTTTACGATTTCTCTTTTTTCTTCGTATCTTTGGTCTTGATCTCAAGGACCTGCCTGCCGTCATAATACCCGCATATCGTACAGACCCGATGCAGCAATTTAGGCTGTTTGCACTGAGGGCATTCGGCAAGGTTATTCAGCTTTACCTTCCAATGCGTCCGGCGTTTTCTCCCTCTTTGTTTAGAATGTCGTTTTTTTGGTAGTGCCACGGTAAACTCCTTCCTATTGTTTTAAAACGCACCTGAGCGGTAGTACCAGATGCAGATTCTAACGCTCCCTGAACTCAAAATGAGCACTGGTACCGAAATAGTCGAAAACAAACGGATTCAACTATCTGCACGTACACAAGCCTTTATTAAGATTCTCCCCGCACTTCACGCACAATCCCCGGCAATCATGATTACACAAAGGATTGATCGGGTAATCGAGAATTATTTCTCCCCGAATATCTTCATCAAGATCAAATATATAATGGGACTTATCAGTTTGATAATTAAGCCTGAAGTTTTTCTTCAGGTCAAGGCTGAATTCCTCCAGGCACCGGCTGCAAACGAACCGGATGACGGTTTGCAAAGACATTTCCACGGTAACCGCGTTACTAATCTTGGATACGTCCGCTTTCAGATGAACCGGTTCGAAAAACTTGACCATATCCGTATCCAGGTCGAAATCTCCCCCGGGAACCGTCTCAATCAAGGTATAACCCTCTACCGGTATCTGTTCCGTGTTAATCTTCATTTCCCCGCGCGTATCTTTCTTTTTATCGCCTTTTCCACAAAATCCGGGACAAAGCTGGATAGATCCGCCCCCAGTAATGCGGCTTCCTTCAGGAGTTTTGAAGATAAATAGCTGTAGGATTCATGCGGCATCAGGAATATGGTTTCCACGTCACCGGCAAGCTTCCGGTTGGTCAAGGCCATCTGGAATTCATATTCAAAATCAGAGATCATCCTCAAACCGCGCACCAGCACTTTTGCTTTATTTCTATGCGCGTAATCAATCACCAGACCGTCAAAGCTGTCAATGACCACACCGCCCATACCGGCAGTAGCCTGTTTAAGCATCTGTATCCTCTCTCGAACGCTGAAAAACGGCTTTTTCTGAGGATTATACGCTACTGCCACAGTGATTTCCGAAAATATCTCCTGAGCCCTTTTTATAAGGTCGAGATGCCCGTAGGTAACAGGATCAAAAGTTCCCGGATAGATCGCTTTTTGGCACATAATCGCGTTATTGCGTTTAGCGTTATTGTGTTTGGCATTTTTGCGTTATGACATTTGGCGAAAATACTTTACGCAATAACGCTATAACGAAAAACACAATAACGAACTTACTTTTTGTTATAAAACGACAGTATGGTATCGCCGTATTTTACCTGCCTGAACAAAACCAGTTTTTCCGTATTTTCAGGCAAGATATCCTTTTTAAAATGCTGTACTACTATAAAACCACGAGCGCCTAATATATCATACGCATCCAATATTTGCAAGGTTTTTTTTGCTATATCCTTATAATAAGGCGGATCGAGGAAAATAAGGTCAAAAACCTTTCTTTTCAGACTTAAATTCTCCACGACACGCGAAGCATCCCCCTGAAGAACCGATGTGCTGTTAAGGCCCAATAAAGAGAGGTTTTCTTTAAGCTTTGTTACGCACAAACGGTCCTGTTCCACAAAAACCGTTTCATGAGCGCCTAAAGAAAGAGCCTCTATGCCCACACTGCCGGAGCCGGCAAAAAGTTCCAAAAAAGAGATCTCCTGCATATCCCCCAAAATGTCAAAAAGCCCTTTTTTCACATTATCCTGCGTGGGGCGAATGTGTTTGGGGGCGCTTATAACCCTTCCTTTAAACTTACCTGAGATAACTCGCATATTAGTAAGTGTATAAGTGCTATGGTGAACAACTGTTCTAAGTGTGTAAGTGTATAAGTAAAAAGTGTTTTTTTGAGTTACCTTACACACTTTACACTTAAAATACTCGTTTCCCTCCAGCACTTACACACTATTTATCATCCTACCAACACAAACTTCTCATATTCCGGGAAGCGTTGCAACAACTTAGCTTTTAACGGCTGATTCTGCCGGGCTTCCAAATGGGGATCCGCCTCGATCAGTTTGACCGCTTCTTCACGGGAACGCTTTAAAAGGTGCATCTGGGTCAAAGGATTGGCGATCCGCAAGTCGCTTAACCCGTGCTGACGTTCTCCAAAGAACTCTCCCGGGCCGCGTATTTTGAGATCCTCTTCGGCGATACGGAAACCATCGCCGTATTTCACCATTGCCTGCATGCGCGCCTGTGCCTCTTCAGTGCGAAATTCGGATAAAAGGATGCAGAAAGAATCCCGCTGCCCCCTGCCTACCCTGCCCCGAAGTTGATGCAGCTGGCTTAAGCCGAAACGCTCGGCATGCCGAACCACCATACAGGTAGCGCCGGGAATATCAATGCCCACCTCCAGCACCGTAGTCGCCACCAGGATATCCAGTTCTTTACCCTTGAACTTACTCATTATCTCATCCTGGTCTTTCTGTTTCATACGGCCGTGAACAAGACCCAGCCTAAAATCCCTGAACCGGGACTCTTTCAACTGTTCATACATGGCCTTCGCGCCCTCTAAATCCAGCGCGAACGATTCTTCTATAACCGGATAAATGATATACGCCTGATTACCCTCTCTAACCTGCTCCTGGACTATCTGATAAGCGCGTTCCCTTTCCTGCTCCGGAAAGCTCAGTGTCTGAATGCGGCCTCTTCCGGGGGGAAGCTCATTAATAACCGATACATCCATATCTCCGTAGAGAGTAAATGCCAAAGTCCTGGGTATGGGCGTGGCGGTCATAACCAGGATGTCGGGATTTCCCCCTTTTTTAGTAAGGAGCGCCCTCTGTTCTACCCCGAACTTATGCTGCTCGTCGATCACCGCCAACCCCAGTTTTTTAAATTTTACCCCCTCCCCTAAAAGGGCGTGAGTACCGATCACAATATCCACACTTCCATCACGGATGTTTTTATTAGCTTTCTCCTTATCTTTTGCCTTTAAACTGCCCAGCAACAGCCCGATTTTGATTTTCTTTTTCTGACAACTGACAGCTGACAACTGACAACTAATCTTCTCAAAATGCTGCCGGGCCAGAATTTCCGTAGGCACGATAAAAACCGCCTGATACCCGCCCTGTACCGCCATGACCGCGGCATATACGGCAACGACGGTCTTACCCGATCCCACATCTCCCTGTAAGAGGCGTTGCATGATCTCCGGCTTTTTCATATCCGCCTTTATTTCTTCAATCACCCGTTTCTGATCAGAGGTCAGGGAAAAAGGCAAAGAAGCGGAAAAAGCGGCGGTCATATCCCCATCCACGGCCTGCGCGATCCCCTTTTCCTCCCTTTTCCTGAATAGTTTTCTTAAAACCAGTGGTATCTGAAAAAGGAAAAACTCTTCAAAAGCAAGCCTGGTATATGCCTGTTTCTGTATCCCGGGACTTTCCGGGAAATGGATCTCAAGCAGGCTTTTAGCCAGGTTCAGGAGATTATGCCGCGCGCGCACATCATAAGGCAGGAATTCGTTTATTTTGGGAAGATAGATATCCAGGACGCCCTTGATAAGCCGGCGGAAGTAACGCTGGGATATCCCCTCCGGCAGAGAATAAACGGGAACGATCCTGCCGGAATTGACCGAACCGCCCGCGTCTTCTTCCACTATCTCGAAATCAGGTGCGCTCATCTGTAACCTGCCCGCGTAACGCTCTATTTTTCCGTAGAGAATCAAATCCGTGCCCGCCTTAAAATACTGCTTTAAATACGGCTGGTTAAACCATACACACACCAGCGCCCCGCTTTCATCCCCCGCCAATACCTCCGTGAGACTGAATCTCCTATTCCGGAATGAACGCCGCTCACGGAATGACAGGATTTTTACCTTTAACGAAAGGATATCCCCCTCTTTCGCGCCTGCCACTGAAGAAAACCTGGTACGATCTTCATACCGCCGGGGGAAATAATACAACATATCTTCCACGGATTGGATACCGTATCGGGCCATTATGTTTGCCCGTTTCGGCCCTATCCCTTTGATGAATCGTATGGGGATTTCATGCAGATGCTGCATAGTAAATTTATTATAGTATATTAGGGAGGAAGTGTCTATAAAGGACTTACGCAAGGCTCAACCAGAAAGTATAAAAAAGTGAAAAAAGGGGACGGGGCAGATTCAAGCTACGTGAAAAAAGGGGACGGTTCTATTTTTTTAATTCGAAAAAAATAGAACCGTCCCCTTTTTTCACAGAACCGTCCCCTTTTTTCAGAACCGTCCCCCTTTTTCATTTCTGTCCGGTCTTAAGGGTGATATGCTCGTGGTCCTGCCATGGCCATAACATAGCAAATATCTTAGATTTTCCATCACTCAAAAAATAAAGCGTCTGCCCGGCGACTATCCCGCCGAATTCACGTATTGATTCGTTCATCTCAGCGGTCAATTTTTCCTTGGGGGATTTCCAGACAGGCGGCCCAAAAAATTTTTCAAGGACGGCAATCATCTTTATCAATTCCGATTTAAGAATCACCGCTTCGAAATAAACGTTTTCGTCCTTGCGCAACGCGTCAAACGCGAAAATCTTTAATTCATCCTTTAATACGTTAAAATCCATGTGCGGCTCCGCTCACAATTATTTTTTTAGCAACCGTTCTTCCAGCTCCGCTATTTTTTCCCTTAAATTGACAAGTTCATCCTCCAGCCGCTGATTGGAACCGACCAAAGCCCGCTGCGCGTTCGCCAGGGCCTCGCTGCTTTCTTTACCTGAAAACATCAAACTCTCAAAAGTACTCAGGCGTAATACAATGAGCAACAAAAGAACGGCAAGTATCGTGAGTAAAACGTTCGCGTATTTCATTTATTTTAAATAAGCCTTTATGATCTTCTGCTCTTTTACCGGACAGTCACCGGCGCCGATCTCGATATTCTCGATTTTCTGAACCACGTCATACCCCGCTGTCACCTCTCCAAAAATAGTATGCCGCATATTCAACCAGGGGGTCGGGACCGTGGTGATGAAAAACTGGCTCCCGTTCGTATCGGGGCCGGCGTTGGCCATGGCTAATATTCCCGGTTTATCAAATCTTACCTCGGATTTGACCTCATCCTCAAAAGGCTTCCCCCATATCGACTCTCCTCCCCTGCCGGTACCGGTCGGGTCTCCGCCCTGGATCATAAAGTCTTTTATGACCCGGTGAAAAATAAGGCCGTTATAATATCCTTTTTCAACCAGCTGAGAAAAATTTTCACAGGCCTTGGGCGCAACATCAGGTTTGAGTTTTATTTCAATGACCCCCTGGGTCGTCTCAAGAACTACGGCGCTTTTATCCATGGCAAAAACTCCTTTCGAAAACAAACAGGCGGTTAAGCAGAGCATCCCGATAATCCCCAAAATCTTCATTCTCATTTGTCCTCCTCCTTAGAATAAAACTTATTATATACGGCGGCGCGGGAATTGCAAGAAATAATCACCGGTGCCCCCGGCGTCTTTTTTCCGCCTCCTTGATCAGGTTCCAATTCCTGATGATCTGGCGAGCCGATCGCACCCTTGTCTTTCCAAACACGTGCGGATGCCGCCGTTTTAGTTTTTTTATCAATCCATCGATCACCTCTTCAATAGTGAAAGTTTTGGCTTTTGAGGCGATCTGGGCGTTAAACATCACATGCAGCAAAAGATCGCCCAGTTCCTCCTTCATGTTCCGGGAATCGTTCCGCTTGACCGCGGTGATAAATTCCCCCACCTCTTCCCTTAAATGAGGGATAAGCGACCGGTGAGTCTGCTTTTTATCCCACAGGCACCCTTGAGGCCCGTGGAGTGTTTTAAACACTTTTTTAAGTTCGATAAATTTTGTCATTTAATTCTTTCGGGGATTTCACCGGTGGATTCAGGTTTGATCGGCCAAAGCGGGATTGCTCGCGATAACCCCGAGGAATTTATCCACGATTGCAGGATCAAACTGGGTGGATTTGTTATTCACCAGCTCGGCCCTGGCTTCTTCCAAAGTCAGCCGTTTACGGTACGGACGGTCCGTAGTCATAGCGTCAAACGAATCAGCAACCGCAAGGATCCTCGCGCCGAACTCGATATCCCCCCCGGCTATACCGTCCGGATACCCTTTACCGTCATACCGCTCGTGATGATGCCTCACCAGCATCGCGACATCCTTAAGAAAAGGCAAGGATTTCACTATTTCATCGCCGATAACCGGATGGGTCCTGATCTGAACGTAATCTTCCGGAGTAAGCCGGGACGGCTTCAGTAAAACGTCGTCCCGTATGCCGATCTTGCCGATATCATGGAGGAGTGCGGCCCGTTTGATACGATCCATCTGTTCCGGGTTCAAACCGACTTCTTTCGCAATCATCAATGAATACCTGGTCACATTCTCGGAATGCCTCTTGGTATAATGGTCGCGCGCATCAATGACCATGGCCAGGGTGGTCATAGTCCTTAAATAACTTTCCTGTATCCGTTCCAGGAGGCGGGTATTCTCGAAAGCGATACCTCCCACGTGCGAAACATTCACCAGAAAACCCAAGTCTTTCTTGGTATACGGCTTGCCGTTCTCTTTATTACAAAGGCTGATAACTCCCACACATTCTCCTTTTACCAGCATGGGAACGCTCATGATCGAATTCTTCAAATACCCTTCTTTATTCAAAGATTTGTAATACGAATAATTCTCAAGATTATTAATGATCAGGGGGTCTTTATTTTTCAAAACTATCCCCGAAATACTCTGTCCTTTGATAAAAGAAAATTCTTCGGACATTTCCCTTTCCTGCGCCCATCCGAATTCCATATCCAAATGCTGTGAATTCTCATTAAATAAATACAGGGCGCATGCCTGGGCGTTAAGGAATGAATAGACTTCCTTGACGATCGTCCTGGCGATGACTTCCTTGTTCAAAGTGAGAGTTATCTTTTCGTTGAGCCGAAAGATAAAAGCGGATTCTTCCTGCACCCACATCTTTTCCGTTAACTCCGATGACCTGAGATCCGGGGGTTTATCCAACGGTTCCTCGGAGGGTGACGGGAGAGGGACTTTTACCGGGGACTGATCGGGAGGCCCCGGCGGTTCTTTCGGAAACTTATTCTTCTCATCGGAAAGAACCTTACTTACCATGAAGCCGGTCATAAAAAATACCACAGAAAATATAAGGTTACGCATAGGATGTCTCCGCTTGTACACCGGGAACAGATCCGATTCTACTGCAAACGGGCAAAGAAAACAAACAAAATAATTCCCGTGGATCACACATACTCGGCTAATTGTAAAACCAGTTTTTTAGAATCTTCCCATCCCAGGCAAGGATCGGTTATCGATTTGCCGAACACTTTTCCGAGAACATCCTGCGAGCCTTCTTCCAAATAGCTCTCTATCATCAGGCCCTTTACGATAACCTTCAGGGAACGCGAATTCCGGATGCTTCTCATTACCTCTTTAGCGATACGGGGCTGTTCTTCGAACCGCTTCCCCGAATTGGCATGATTCGTATCGATAATGACCGCGGGGTTTTTAAGCGCGCGTTTATGGTACATTTCAGCCAGCCGCATTATATCTTCATAATGATAATTGGGTATATACTGCCCATACTGATTCATGGCCCCGCGCAAGATACAATGCACATAGGGATTCCCGGAAGTTTTCACCTCCCATCCCCGGTATATGAAACGGTGCGGCACCTGCGCCGCTTGGACGGAATTCAACATAACCGTCAGGTCCCCGCTGGTCGGATTCTTCATACCCGAGGGAATATCAAGGCCGCTTATGGTCAACCGGTGCTGCTGGTTTTCGACGGACCGCGCGCCCACGGCGACATAGCTTAACAGATCCTCCAGATATGGATAATTGCCCGGATAGAGCATTTCATCAGCGGCCGTCAAACCCGATTCCTTCAACAACCTAATATGCATTTTACGCAAGGCCTTCAACCCCTCAACAATATTGGGTTTCTCTCGAGGATTAGGCTGGTGCATCATTCCCTTATACCCCTCTCCGGTAGTACGCGGTTTGTTGGTATACACCCGGGGGATAAGGAGAAGTTTATCGTTAACCTCTTCCTGCAGTTTCGCAAGCCTGACCGCATATTCACACACGGCCTCTTCGTTATCGGCTGAACAGGGCCCGACGATCACCAGGAACCGTGAGTTCTCTCCCCTAAAAACATCGGCAATGCACGCGTCGCGCGCCTGCTTTATTTTCTTCAATTTACCGGACAACGGCATTTCCTGCAGTATTTCGTTAACGCTGGGTATCTTATGCAGATATTCAAAACTCATGGATACAATTTCCTTCCGGCAACGGAGTGTGGGGCCCCGGGCTGAAACCCGGGGATTTCACATTATCTGGAATCTTTGGATTTGATCATCAAAGCTATGATCGTTATGCCCAGAAAAAAACACATGCACATAGAAATAACAGCCAGGATTTTAACGGCAAACGCTATGCCCGTGTCTAATTGCAGGATACCCATCCGGCTCAAAAGATAATTCCAGTCATGTTGGGCGTCATCAGCCCAGAAAAAAGTGACCAAGGGCAAATCCATTGCCCGCGCGTCGCCGATATAGCGGGCCGATTCAAAAAAGCTGGTCGACAGCCAGCCGAAAGCGAATGAGATACCGAAATAATCTTTCTGCCGGTAGAAATTGACCGCTCCGATAACGGGAATAAGCAGCTGCGCGATAGTTCCTCCGGCGGCGCACAAAAAATCACCGAAGAAAGCAAACACAAGATGCCCCAGTTCATGAACGCCTAAATTCAACGCCCCGAAAATACTGGTGTATTCCGGATCCAGCACATGCCGTATAAAAACGTAGCTAAAAAAAATTAATACCGGCAGACGCCAGAGCCAGTTTTTCCCCCGGCACCAGTCAGAGATATCAAAAACAAGAGATCTAAGCATGCACTCCAGATAAATATACCGGCAAAAATAACGGGCTTAACCCGATTTTTGTGAAACTCTTTTTCGGATCTTGCCTATTTTTTCTTGCAGATTCCCCATCGGACATATCATACACCATGCCCTGTGTTTCGTCTGGATACCCAGTATGACCGCCACAAAAGTAGAGACAATGCACATAAAGACAAAAACCGCGCCGATCGCGATCAGGTTCCCGCCGGTTCGCAGGATACGCAAGACCAAAATGGTTGCGAAAACAACGAAAACCATCCACCGGAACCATTCGCGGATAAATATTCGCGGGATAGTCCTATTCAGAGAAACCCGGGATACCGACATATCCAGGAAAGCGCCCCGCGGACATAAATTCCAGCACCAAAATCGGGGTTTAAATATGGAGAGGATCAAAAAGAAGATCATCATAACGAGCACCAGATATCCTAACAAAGGGAATAAAAGCCCTCCGATAAGAACAAGAGGTAAAAACCAGATCATGATAACCTGTGTTTTCTGTGCCACGCCTATCTCCTTTCATTTCGGCCGATCGATTCAGTATACACCGGGAGAGCATTTTTTGCAAACAACAAAAGAAATATCCCGGTATCTATGCGAAAATGCGCTCTTATCGCGGTCGTTCGCCGGCCTTCCCGGGGAAGTTTATTGAGCCGGACGGTCAATCCGCCTCCCTTAT
The DNA here is from genome assembly GCA_041653035.1 of Candidatus Omnitrophota bacterium. Lineage (GTDB taxonomy): Bacteria > Omnitrophota > Gorgyraeia > Gygaellales > Profunditerraquicolaceae > JAQTZX01. The sequence continues at coordinate 989 of JBAZGE010000005.1, read as the reverse complement.
CTATGGCAGGCGCAACCGGGAAGAACTCCTTGAATTCACCATAGGATCGAACCATTTAATTCCGGGCTTTGAAACCGCGGTAGTGAGAATGGAAATCGGAGAGAAAAAAATATAGCTTTGGACTACGCGGACGCGTATAGCCCCCATCAAAAAGAACTGGTAGTGGTAATACCCCCCAATAAACTCCCTCCCGGCAGTGGAGCCCCTCGGCCTAAAGGCCAAGGCTCCCTCCCCGGAGAAAAAAACACATTCCGCAGATTCCTACCCCCGGTTTGAAGACCGGGAATTTTGCGGAGGGGATTAATGCGGATTTCGGGTTACATTACTGCGACAGGCTGATTACGGGTGTTTTTGCAATATCGTTTCAATTTTCGAGATAAGATCCTTTGTGCTTATCGGTTTGGCAAGAATATCCCACCCCCCGATTTTACCCGCATTATTCTCCACTTCCACCCTTTGCGCCAATGCGGTCAGGAACACGATCGGAATATTTTTTATCTCCGGCTCATTGGATAATTCCGCAGCAATCTCCGTGCCGTCTTTCTCCGGAAGCATAATATCAAGAAGGATAAGATCAGGCTGAAAATTTTTGACGAAACCGACTATGCCGAAAGCCTGGGTCAAGAACGTTACTTCAAACTTCCCCGTCTTTTCCAAAATCGACTTCGTAAATCTACAAACATCCTCTTCATCATCAACTATTAAGATCTTATGTGCCATTCACGCCCCCCTTAGTAGAATAAAAAAAAGGGACAGGCTTATCGACCGGTCCCCCTTCAAAAAACTATTTCTTTTTTACTACTTTTTTTTTGGCTTTTTTTACTGTTCCTCTGCATCCGCAGGCTTTACACATCGGCACCCTCCTTTTGTGGAGTCCCTCGGCCTAAAGGCAAGGCTCCCTCCCCGGAGCAAAAAACACACTCCGCAGATTCCTATCCCCGGTCTGAAGACCGGGGATTTTGCGGAGGGGATTAAAATACGTCGGAACA